>CAMZLT010000001.1 GCA_947311745.1 uncultured Flavobacteriaceae bacterium
AAAATAAAAAACTCGCAAAATAATGAAAAAAAGCATAGCAGATAGAATTGAGAAATTACAAGAAAAATACGATGCAATTGGTCAAGATTTAGAAACTCATTTAGATGGATTATTATATAGTAAACCTATTAGATATTGGGATTTTGTACAAACAGATGCTTTGCTTAATTTACAAATTCAACGTACAGAGTTTCCTGATGAAATGGTATTTTTAATGTACCATCAAATAAACGAATTGTTATTTAAAATGATTCTTTGGGAAATGAAGCAAATTTCGTATAACGAAAATTTAACCGCAGAATTTTTTATATCACGATTAGGCAGAATTAGCAGATATTTTGATGCTTTATCCAATTCGTTTAATGTTATGGAAGAAGGTATGGATGTAGCACAATATTTAAAATTTAGAGATACGCTAACTCCTGCAAGTGGTTTTCAATCTGCACAATATCGTATGATTGAAATCTGTGCTACAGACCTAATAAATCTTATTGATTATCGCTTTAGAAAAACTATTGATAGAAACACACCTTTTGAACATGCTTTTGAACATTTATATTGGCAAGCAGCTGGTAAAGATTATAAAACTGGCAAAAAAACCTATTTACTAAAAGAATTTGAAACTAAATATAAAGATTCCTTACTTCGCTTAATGCAAGAATACAACGAAATTAATTTATACGATAAATATAAAAGTTTGCCTGAAAATGTACGTAACGATATAGGCTTAAAAAACGCTATGCGACATTTAGATTATACCATAAATATTTCTTGGGTTATGCACCACTACAATGCTGCATGTAAATATCTATTGTCGGAAGGTGAAAATACCGAAGCTACAGGTGGAAGCGATTGGCAAAAATACATGTTACCTCGTTACCAAAAACGTATTTTTTTTCCTGATTTATGGTCAAAAGATGAAATTGAAAATTGGGGAATTACCAACTTAAAATCCTATAAAATTTTAGAATAATTTATTTTTGGAATAGTAATTGTTATATTTGCTACGAATCAAATACATTTTCCAAATGAAAAAAATTGTTTTCCTTTTATTATTTACTTCTGCTTTAAGCTATTCGCAAAATGCTTTTAAAGTTGGCGAAAAATTAAAATACCGTTTAAGTTACAGTAGTTTTTTAACTGCTGGTTATGCTACAATGGAAATTAAAAAAGCCAAAAAAAGTAATCGCGACGCCTATCATGTTGTAGGAAAAGGAAAAACAACAGGAATGATTAGTTGGTTTTTTAAAGTGAAAGATCGCTATGAAACTAAATTTTACAAGGACAACTTACAACCATATCACTTTATTAGAAAAATTGACGAAGGCGGCTATACCAAAGACAAAGAAATATTTTTTGATAGAGAAGCAAAAAAAGCATTGGTAATTAATAACGAAAAAAACAAACGCAAAGTTTTTGATGTAACCGAAAATGTACAAGATTTACTTTCGGCATTATATTATATGCGAAATAAAGATATTAGTAATTTTAAAAAAGGCGATCAAATAACACTTACTTTATTTTTTGATGAAGAACTAGCTCCAATGAAATTAAAATTTTTAGGAAGAGAAAAAATTAAAACAAAATTTGGGGAAATAATGGCTGCAAAATTCAGACCATTAGTGCAAGCTGGCCGTGTTTTTAAAGAAGAAGAAAGTGTAACCGTTTGGGTTAGTGATGATGCTAATAAAATCCCGCTAAAAATAAAAGCTTCCCTTGCTGTTGGCTCCTTACGTGCCGATATTAACACCTATAACGGTTTGGCAAATGCCATTACATTTGAATAAATTATCAAATAAAATTAGTTTATCTTAACCAACAACAATTGGCTTAATTTAAAAAACACAACGCCTATTAGCGTGCCCAAAAGCATTCCCATAAAAATATCTATCGGAAAATGCACACCACAATAAATTCTGCTATACGCAAAAAGAATTGGCCAAATAAAAATAAAAATAAGTTGCTTGTAGTGTTTTTTTAATAAAAAGAACATAAAAAAACTAACTGCAAATGAAGTAGTAGCATGTCCTGATACAAAGCTAAACCCTCTAGGATGTTTTAATGCTCTAATAACCAATTTTAATTCCAAATCGTTGTTTGGTCGCAAACGCATAACACTATTTTTTATTAAATTTACCGTTTGATCCGAAAACGCAACCAAAATTGCAGATAACAACACTAAAGCAATTCCTTTTTTCCAACCAAACGCCTTAAAAATTAAGGCAAATAAAATTAAAAATAACGGAATCCAATTAAATTGATTAGTAATTGCTAGCCAAAAACTATCCCAAGATTCTGTACCTAGTGCATTTAATTGCACCAATAAATTTCTATCTTGCTGAATTAATTCATCCCAAAAAGTAATTTGCAAAATCATTAGTTTTTCCTTCTTTTTATCGGCCCTGTTAAATCGTCTAAATTATCGGTAACTTCTTTTTTTATAGTAGTTACACTATCTTGTAATTCTTTTACTAAATCCGTATCCAAACCATTATCTTTAGCGCTAGCAGTAATTTCACGTTTTATATCGTTAGTAGCATCTTTAACCTGACGCATTCCTTTTGCTAAATTTCTTGCAATATCTGGTATTTTATCTGCACCGAAAATCATTACAGCCAAAACTATAATAAAAAACATTTCCGAACCTCCAATAAATATAAACATCTTGCAAAGATAAATTATTTATAAAAATGAAACATAATTACACACAAAACTTTAAAATTTTCTTAAAGTTTTAAAAAAGCACCATAAAATACATCCTATTTAAAATATTGGCACTATTTTAGTAATCTTATTTTAGATAGAATGCAAAAAATTATACTTTATATGAAACGAAACTATAAAATCATTATTCCCTTAAGCTTAATATTAGGATTTTTAACCAATTGCAATATATTTTCGCAAAGAGATGTAGAAAAAGATAAAATATTAATTGCGTTAACAAGAGATGCTTTAACCAAAGCACATTATGCTCCTAAAAAAATTAATGATGATCTATCTCAAGAAATATTTACTAATTATATAGATGCTTTAGATCCAACCAAACGTTTCTTTTTACAAGAGGATATAAAACAATTTGAAGCCTATAAAAATGAAATTGACGATCAAATTAACACCGAAGATTTAAGTTTTTTTAAACTGGTTACCGATCGGTTTTTACAACGAAACCAAGAAACAAAAGAATTTTACGCATCCTTATTAAAAAAACCTTTTAATTTTAAAAAAAAGGAATCTATAAATTTAGATTATAAAAAGAAAGCATTCCCGAAAAACAATAAACAACGCAAAGAATTTTGGCAAAAACAATTAAAATTAAACACACTTAGCAGGTTACACGATAAACTGGAGGATGAAAAATCCAAACAAAAAGATAGTGCCGACTACAAACCAAAATCTTTTGTCGTTTTAGAGAAAGAATCTAGAGAAAAAGTTACCGAAAGCATGAAAGAATATTATATTCGTATGGACGAACTAACCGACGAGGATTGGTTTGCTATGTATATGAATACAATTACTGCCACTTTTGACCCACACACCACCTATTTTTCACCAAGAATTAAGAAAAAATTTGACCAAGAAATGTCTGGTAAACTAGAAGGTATCGGAGCTAGATTACAAAAAAAAGGCGACTACACTAAAATTGTGGAAATTATTTCTGGCGGTCCTGCTTGGCGACAAGGCGAATTAGAAGTTGGCGATATTATCTTAAAAGTTGCACAAGGCAATAAAGAACCTTTAGATATTGTTGGTATGCGATTAGACGATGCTATTGAATTTATCAAAGGAAAAAAAGGGACAGAAGTTAGACTAACCCTTAAAAAAATAGATGGTTCTATCCAAGTAATTTCTATTATTAGAGATGTGGTAGAACTAGAAGAAACCTTTGCCAAATCTAGTAAAGTAAATTTTGAAGGAAAAACTTTTGGCATCATACATTTACCTTCGTTTTATATTGATTTTAGTGAAAAAAATTTCCGAAATTCTGCAACAGATATGGAAAAACAAGTAGAAGAACTTAAAAAAGATGGTGCAGAAGGCTTACTAATAGATTTACGAAATAACGGTGGAGGCTCCTTAAAAACAGCCATTGAAATTGCTGGCCTATTTATCGATGAAGGTCCTATTGTACAGGTAAAATACTCAAGAAGTAAAGCACGAATTGATAATGATGTAAATAAAAAAATACAATGGAACAAACCATTAGTAATTTTAGTAAACGAACTTTCTGCTTCCGCTTCCGAAATTTTTGCAGCAGCTATGCAAGACTACAATCGTGCCGTTATTTTAGGTAGTAAACAAACCTTTGGTAAAGGAACGGTTCAAAATCTTTTACCATTGAATAATTATTATAAGTACTCTAAAAATTTAGGTGCTTTAAAAATGACTATCCAAAAATTTTACAGAATTAACGGTGGTTCTACACAGTTAAAAGGTGTAAGTTCAGATATTGCAGTTCCTGATAAATATACCTATTTAGAAATTGGCGAAAGAGACGAAGAACATCCATTAGAATGGGATAAAATCAAACCTGCAAAATATAAACCCTTAGATTATTACACCAATTTTAATCAAGTTGTAAAAAACAGTATCGATCGTGTAAACAAAAATGAGTATTTTAAATTAATCGACAAAAATGCGAAGTGGTTAAAGAAAAATCAAGAAGATAAAATTGTATTTCTTAATTACGAAATGTATAAAAAAGATATTAAAAAACACGATGAAGAAGCAAAAGCATTCAAAAAATTAAAAGACTATAAAAACGACTTAAAATTCAAATCGCCATCTTACGAAGTACCTTTGGTGAAAAAAGATTCTATTTTAGAAAAAAAACGTAAAGTTTGGCATAAAAACCTAAGTAAGGACATCTATATAGAAGAAGCTTTACGCGTTTTATCCGAACTAAAATATAAAAAAAACGAAATTGCTCTTAAAGGATAAATAATGAAAAAAATAATAACGGCCTTTTCTTTTTTATTAATTTTTAATGCTTTCGCACAAAATTTAAACCATGGAAAAGTAAAAGCAGATTATTATGCAGAAATTCCGTTTAAGTGGATTAAAGGTAAAATTATAATCCCTGTAGAAATTAACAACAAAACCTATTCGTTTTTATTAGATACTGGTGCACCGAATATTATTTCAAAAAAAATTGCAAAATCCATACAAGCAAAACACCTTAAAACTATTGTTGTAAAAGATGCAACAGGAAAAAAAAATAATATGAATATTGTAGAAATTCCGCTACTTAAATTAGGCGGAATTTCGTTTGAAAACACTGCCTCTTTAGAACAAAATATTACAAATAATCTTGTTTTTGAATGCTTTGAAATCGATGGTTTTATTGGTAGCAATATGCTTAGAAATTCCATTATACAATTCGGTTTAAAACGAAAATTAATTATATTAACCGATTCTAAAAAAAAAGTAAATCTATCTAAAAAAGATGCTTCTAAATTACAATTAATAGGAAAACAAAAATTACCCATTTTTTGGATGAAATTTAAACAAGATCGAAAAGTAAAACTTGCCTTAGAATTTGATTCTGGAAGCTCTGGTTTTATTGATGTTTGCAACCGAAATTACCACGAATTAAAAAAACAACATGTCTTTAAAAACACCAATATAAAAACAGCAAATGGTAGTAATACCATAAGTCTTTTTGGTTCTGGAGATAAAAAAGAATTGTTTCAATTTATCATTCCGAAAGGAAAAATAAACAATTTTACTTTTAAAAATGCATTGGTTAGCTCCAACGGTGGAAGTTTATCTAAAATAGGCACAAAATTATTACAATATGGAGTTGTAACCATTGATTTTATAGATAAAAAATTCTACTTTAAACCATCTAAAAAAGAAGTAGATTTACACGAAAAAACATTTGGATTTAATTTTACAGTAAAAGACAACCAACTTATTATCGGAACGGTTTGGAATGCCAATCTAAAATCAAAAATGGCATACGGAAACAAAATACTTTCCATAAATGGAATAGATTATACCAACAAAGATATTTGTGAATTAATGCTAGGAAAATCTATTTTAGAACAAGAAAACAAATTACAAATTACCTTTATAAATAAAGACAATAAAAAAACAACACTTTTTATTGAAAAACAATAAAACAAATCTCATGATTTTTTTGAGTTGAACTGGTATAACTAAGTATTTTTGTACTTTTGTATTTCTGAAATACAAAAACACATAAAATGAAAGCATATATTTTCCCAGGACAAGGAGCACAATTTACAGGAATGGGTTTAGACCTTTACGAGAAATATCCATTAGCACAAGAACTTTTTGAACAAGCAAATAAAATACTTGGCTTTCCTATTACAGACATTATGTTTGAAGGAACTGCCGAACAATTAAAAGAAACCAAGGTTACACAACCAGCCATTTTTTTACATTCAGTTATTATGGCTAAAGTTTTAGGCGATACGTTTAAACCAAAAATGGTTGCAGGACATTCATTAGGCGAATTTTCTGCCTTAGTAACAAATGGTGTCTTATCCTTTGAGGATGGTTTAAAACTAGTTTCTAAACGAGCTTTAGCCATGCAAAAAGCTTGTGAAAAAACCAAAGGAACAATGGCTGCTGTGCTAGGATTAGACGATGAAATTGTAGAAAAAACATGTACCGAAATTGACGGAATTGTTGTTGCAGCAAACTATAATTGCCCAAGACAACTAGTAATTTCAGGAGAAATTGAAGCCATAAACAAAGCTTGTGATGTATTAAAAGAAAAAGGAGCAAGACGTGCTTTAGTTTTACCAGTTGGAGGCGCTTTTCATTCGCCTTTAATGGCTCCAGCAAAAGACGAATTAGCAGAAGCTATTAAAAATACGACATTTAACGAACCTACTTGTCCGATTTATCAAAATGTAACCGCAAATGCTGTAACTTCGGCAAAAGAAATTCAAGAAAATGTAATTGCACAACTTACTGCTCCTGTAAAATGGACACAAACCATACAACAAATGATTGCCGATGGAGCAACCGAATTTACCGAAATTGGTCCAGGAAAAGTATTACAAGGGCTAATGCGTAAAATTGACAGAAGTGTAACTGCAAATGCTGTTACATTACAAGAATAAACTAAAAAATATAAAATGAATAAACAAGGTGAAATACTTACCAACATTCACGAAAATATCGGAACAATACAGTTTTCGCATCCTGCAAGCAATTCTTTTCCTAGTAATTTATTAGAAAGACTTATCCAAAATATAAATCGTTTTAGTGCCGACAAAAATGTACACGTAATTGTTTTAAAAAGCGATGGCGAACGAGCATTTTGTGCTGGAGCATCGTTTGATGAATTAATGGCTATTTCCACTTTAAGTGAAGGAAAACGATTTTTTATGGGTTTCGCAAACCTTATAAATACTATGCGAACTTGCAAAAAAATAATTATCGGTCGTGTACAAGGGAAAGTTGTTGGTGGCGGTGTTGGTATAATTTCGGCTTGTGATTATGTTTTTGCTACCGAAAATGCTTCGATAAAATTATCCGAATTAAGTATAGGTATTGGTCCTTTTGTTATTGAACCTGCAGTAGAGCGTAAGATAGGTGTTTCCGCTTTAAGCGAATTAACATTAGATGCAACACATTGGGGAACAGCATATTGGGCAAATAAAAAAGGTTTATACCAAAAAGTTTTTGAAACTACTCGTGAAATGGATGAATCGGTTTATGATTTAGCAAAAAAATTAGCAAGTTATAACCCTGAAGCCTTAAAAAAAATGAAAACAGTTTTTTGGAAAAACACGGATAATTGGGATACACTTTTAAGCAAAAGAGCCGAAATAAGTGGTAAATTAGTGCTATCGGATTTTACTAAAAACGCTTTATCTAAATTTAAAAAATAATGCACAGTTTCTTAACCATACTTTTACAAGTTGATGTAAACGAAAAACTTAAAAACGCACCAGACGATCAATACATGATAGGTGTAATTATTGGTAATTTTTTACCTTTTTTATTTCTAATTGGTCTAGCATATTTTATCTACCACAAAGCAAAAAACAGAAAAGATTTAGATTAATTTTTAATCTTTTCCTGTTTTTTTAACAATTCGTTTATATTTGTAGTACCAAACTAATTACCATCATTTTTAACAAAAAATAATTTCATGAAATATTTTTTAATACTACTTTTTATATTGCCTAAATTTGGCAATTGCCAACAAAGTACAATAGAAACCATTGGTGATATTACACAATTACTGCTTCCTGCTTCTGCAGGAGCTACTACCTTAATTATTGGTGATAAAGAAGGTTCTTGGCAATTTGTAAAATCTTTTGCAACAACGGCTGCTATTACTTTTGTATTAAAACAAACAATAGACAAAAAAAGACCAGAAAACAATGGTATTCATAGTTTTCCGTCTGGTCATACTTCATCTGCTTTTAGCGGTGCTAGTTTTATCCAACGTAGATATGGTTGGAAATACGGAATTCCTGCTTATGTGTTAGCAACTTACACAGGTTACAGTCGCGTATATGCAAAAAAACATTATCCTATTGATGTAGTTGCAGGTGCTTTGATTGGTATAGGAGGAACATATTTATTCACAACACCATATCAAAAAGAACATATTGAACTTACTTTATCCAATACCGATAATAGAACTTATTTAATCGGATTAAAATACACATTTTAATTTATTTAATGAAAAAACATCTTTTACTTTCACTATTTATTCTTAATTATACTCTAGTCTTTTCACAAAAAATAAATCTTGAAAAGCAAAGCTATACCATAAATGAAAATGTAAGCTACTTATATAAAAAACCAAAATTTAAAGAAATTTTTAAATACGTACCTAAAGATATTCTCCATTTTGGAAAATATTTAATTCAAAAAGAAAACCTACCAATTGTAGCAGCAACACTTGGCAGTACACTTGCCATTATTCCGATAGACCAAAAATTAACGGATAATGCATCGGAATTTGGGCATAAATTCAATTTTGATAATGAAGGAGATTATTTACGAATTGCCGATTTACGAATTGCACCTGCAAATATTCCTGCTGCTGTGTATTATTTGGGAAATGGCGGAACATCTTTAATGCTTAGTGGAGGCTTTTTCCTTTTCGGACAATTAAATCAAGATTATCGTGCTTTAAATACTTCGCAAGAAATTTTAGAAGTAATGATGTCTGGAGGTGCTGTTGTACAATTTATTAAACGAAGTACTGGTAGGCAAAGTCCTGTGGTTGCTATAGAAACAGGAAACCCTGGAGGACATTGGACTCCTTTTCCTAGTTTTGCTTCCTACCTTAAAGATACACCAAAATACGATGCCATGCCTTCTGGTCATTTAGCAACTTTTATGGGAACTGTTACTGTTATTTTAACTAATTATCCAGAAAAAAAATGGCTAAAACCTGTTGGATATTCTTTAGTTGGTTTGTTGGGTTTTCAAATGGTTAGCAGTAAGGTACATTGGACTTCCGATTATCCAATTGCTTTACTTATGGGTTATGTTATGGGTAAAAATGCGGCAAACAGACGTATTGAAAAAGTAAAATCTGTAGAAATTGGTGGAACAAAAATTCCGTATAAAACAAATTACACCATTTCAAATATAGATGGTTTGCCTGTAATGGGTTTAACTATTTCTTTTTAACAAACCGATACGTATAACCAAAGTTTATTTCCGAAAAATCTGCTTGACTTAAATTAGAATTAATATGTGCTGCAATATAAAAATTATGTCTTGGCTTTATATTATGATTAAATAAATACAATTTTAAACCCAATCGTGCCGAAAATACTTGTTTTAATTTGTAAAAAATATCTAATTTAGGATTGTCTAATAAATAATGTGTTTTGTAAAAAGGTTTGTAGATATTAATTCCGCCTTCCCAATCTAGACCAATATTTCCTAACAAAACTTCTGTTCCGACATGTACTCCGATTGCACTTGCATTTATTTTAGGTGAATCTATAAAAGGTTCTAAGTTATTTTCGGTGATATAATCATAATAATGCTGGTAAAAACGATAGTTAAAACCAAATTTTAATTTTATAATTTCTTTATAAAAAATACCACCAGAAACGGAATACGTTGTAGCCTTTTTAATTTCATTTTTTTCTTTTTCTAACACATGAAATCCTATTCCATATCGCATTTGCATAAAAAAATCACCAAATTTTGGTTCTTTTTTTCTAGTTTTAGGTATATCAACTATTGCGTTTGCTTTTGATAAATTTAATTTTGTAGAAACACTTAACGATGCTGTATTAATCCCGTCATTAGGCAAACTTGTATGGCCATTTGAATGATGAAAAAACACCAATCCCAAACGCCATTTTCTAGTAGAATTAAAAGTGAAATCTCTATACAGTGCCGATTGCAAAGTCCATGTTATATCACTGCTAATTGCTGTATTTTCTGGGTTTTTATTTACATTATAATACGTGTCAAAATACGAAGCACCAAATGCTATTTTTAGATCATATACACGTTTTTTATCGGGATGAAATTCTAGAAACGGTAAAATCGTAATTGAATTTCCTTTTGTAGTATTTCCGTAATTTGTAAAATATATCGAAACTCCTGTTTTAGGATAATTAAATGCTTTTTGCCAAGTTTTATTAGGATTAAAATTATACTTTCCTAAGCTAAAACCAATGGTTGTTTTTGGATTTTTATGTGTAAAAAACTCATAGGATGGAATTTGTTTTCCTATTAAAAATTCGGGTTGGATATACAAGGTGTTATCCCTTTTATCTTGTGAAAACATCGAAATTAACACAAAAAAAGTAATAATAAATAATCGCATTAAAACCTAATTTCTTTTTTAATTACAATAGCATCGTTAATAACAAAAGGTGTTGGCATCATTTTTTTATCCATTCTAGACTTTACCTTTACCAAATCGTTTGTAAACAAATCATAAGATACTTCGTACAAATCAAAAACTGGATGCTCTTTAGCAGGAAAAGTCATTTCTATATTTAAAAATTCATTTGGTTCGGAAATAAAATACGATAACACGGATTTTCTTTTTTTAGTATCAAAAATAAAAGCATCTTTATTATTTCGTCTAAAATCTTGTCCGTTTACTTTTAAATTTACAAAATGTACAGTATCTTTTGCAAGTAACTCAAATCTATTTGCCTTACGATTAGACAATATTTGTAGTTTTACCGTTCGGTTATTAAGTGCAACTGTATCTTTTAGAATAGTAATACTTGGCATTTGTAAAGGAACAACGGTTGTTTTTTTATGAATTTTAAATCGCGTAGCATATTTACTCGCTGTGGTTTCTTTTACAAAACTACCTTTTATAGGTTTTTCGGTAAGGTATGCTTTATTAAAATCATTAACTTTACTTTCGTAACTAGCAAAATACGCTTCTTGTTTATCGGCATCTAAAACATACACCAAACTTGTTGGTTGTTTTCGATTTTCGGTATAATTAGATTTAAAAGAAGCCATTATTAGTGTTAAAAAGCCTACTAATAAAAATAATTGTTTCCCTCGTTTTGCACTCTTATACGATTGAAAAATCGGAACAAACAAACCAAATAATAAAACGATAAAAATACTGCTTACACCTAACATTTTTAAACCCAAACCAACAGGAAACATTTTAATTAACGGTGCAAATACAAGTATGCTTGGTATGGCAAGTATTGTCAATAAGATAACTTTAACAGAGCTATATTTTTTAGAAAATAACAAAATTGCTAAACTAAGTAACCCTAAATAAACAGGAAGTATAAAAAAACTTGCTCCTTTTAAGTATATCACAATAAAAAAGTTAACAATTCCCCAAATAAATAATGGTGCGACGATTAAATTTTCTGCTGTGTGTTTTTTAAAATAGCGTTTATAAAACCAAAATAAAATTCCGATAGTAATCGCAGAAAAAGCAAAAATATACATATATCCGTTATAGGTAAAACCATGTAATATTTCGTTGTATTGAGGATGTATTATTTTGAGTAACTTCCAACCAAAAGTTGCTGTTATTCCGGCAAAAAATAAAGAACCCAAAAACGGAACAAAACCTGCTAACATAGATTTTGTAGTTAATTGATGTCTTTGCACTCCAACAAATGTAATACCAAAAAACAACAATGCAGCAAGAATAAACATTGGCACTGTCCACGAAAAAGGGTAATTTACCAATCCCATTTTAGGAAAATTAAAAAACACATTATCCGAATCGCTATTCAAACTATTTAAATTAGCATCTGAAAAATAGCTTAACAATGCTGTTAAATACGAACCTTGATGCTCTAAAGTTTTTCTGTCTAAATTAGCATACGTATCGTTTGCTGTATGATAGTCAAAATGATCTCCAATAAATGCAAAGTTAAAACCGTTAATATTTCCATCTTGCCTAAAAACGGTTAAATCGGTATCGTTGGGAAGCATTTTATAAATACTGTACATTAACGAGTTAGATACAGGATATTTAGGATTTGCTTTGTTAAAAGCTTGTATTAAATTTTTATTTCCGCCATTGGTTTCTAAAAGCATATAACTTGGACCACCAGAGCCTCGTGCTTCAAAATTTAAAACCAAACCAACATTTCCAATAAGTGCATTATTATTTACAAAAGCATCTGCTCCTAATAAACCTGTTTCTTCAGCATCGGTAAATAAGATTAGTATATTATTTTTTGGTTGTTTATTAGTCGATAAAAAAGCTCTGATACTTTCTAAAATAGTTACAACACCGCTTCCTGCATCACTTGCTCCGAAAGAGGAATGTGGAGATGAATCGTAATGTGCAAGTAATACTAAACTTTTTCCGTTAGGATTACTACCTTTTATACTTGCAAAAATATTTTGTGTTTTTGTAGCTGCACGCCATTTTGTATTAATACCAATTTGTACTTGTTCGTTTACTTGTAATCCTAATTTAGTAAGTTCTTTTTCGATATAGTTTTTTACCTTATCGTGTTCTAGTGATCCTACAAAATGTTCTTTTTGTGCAATTTTACTTAAATGTTGTAAAGCTCTTTCTGTTGAAAATTTTGTCTTTTCTGTATTATTACCGCTTATATTACTTGGTAATTGTGAATGAAAACTAAAAAAAATAAAAAATATAATTAATAAAAAAGAAATTACGGAAGTATAATTAGTTTTCATAAAGTGAGGTTTTAGTTATAGTTTATTCTCTTTTCACTAGCAAGTAATATTCGCCTTCTAATGGTAAATACCCTTGATCGTATACGTAAAAATACACTTTTCCTGCTTTAGTTTTATAAATTGAAGTAAAAAAATTAAAATCAAAATTTTTATTAATCATTTTTGAACGTGTTATTTTAGTTTTTCCACTTTTATTTAATTCGGTTAAAACCGTATAGTTTTTACGCAACCTATTGTTTGTATTACGAATTAAATTATTACTAGATCTATTCAGTTTATTGTTATAGGTGTTTCTACAATAATCCGAGCAGAATTTTTTATCGATTCTGCCTAAAACATTTTTATCACATTCTAAACATTTTTTCTTTTCCATAATACCTTTTTATTTTTCATAGCAATTTTTTATAGCATTAAAAATCGGTAACATGAATCCAAACTTTACCTGCTCTAATTCGGTAAATTTGCATTGTAGAAACGCCAAATTCTTCTGCTATTTTTTTTATTTTTTCTTTTGGGTCTGTAAGTTTTCGCTTTATTATTTTAACCTGTTCTACAGTTAATTTAGCACTTAGTTTTTTTTCTAATACAGCAATACGTTTGGGATTTGTAAATTGGTGTTTAGTTAATTCTTTGCGATTTACCCATTTCAAATTACTTACATGATTGTTTAAAATATTGTGATCCAAATGGATAACAAATTCTTTTTTTGGATCGTCATTTTCAATAAATAGAATAGCTACTGCTCTATGTAGATAAAAAGAAGCGTGTTTGTTTCCTTTTTTTCTAAAATAAAACATATCAAATCCATTTCCTTTGACAAAATTTCCGTTTCTAAATTCTTTTTTTCTAGGTATTTTCCGTTTTAACCTACCGTAATTTGACACATATATTTCTTCAATACTGTGATCACATTCTTTTTCCCTGAAGGCTTTCCACTCTTCATCTTTGAACTTTTTTTCCATAATAGTCGTTTTGTGTTAATTTAAGGGATTAACAAATTAATTAATTGTAGTTGTTACCACAAACATATGAAAAAAAAATGATTCTAACAATACATCTATTGCAATTTAAAATGTTGAATTACAATAAATTAATGTCGTTATTTGAACATTTTAATAGGACATGTTTGTCTTTTATTAAACCACACATAGTAGGTTTTTTACGTAAATTTAAAAATTGTTTTACGGATAGCTACTAATTTCGTTAGCAAATTTTCTAAATAATCTAATTTAAGCATATTTGCTCCATCGGATTTTGCACAACTTGGATCGTAATGTGTTTCTAAAAATATGCCGTCCACTCCTACCGCAATTCCTGCTTTAGCAATGGTTTCAATAAGTTCTGGTTTTCCTCCTGTAACACCACTAACTTGGTTTGGTTGTTGTAAAGAGTGTGTTATATCTAAAATAGTTGGTGCATATTGTTGCATAGTAGGAATTCCTCTAAAATCTACAATCATATCTTGGTATCCAAACATGGTTCCTCTATCGGTAATCCAAACTTGTTCGTTGCCAGAATCGGTTACTTTTTTTACAGCATGCTTCATAGCATCGGCACTCATAAATTGCCCTTTTTTTAAGTTAACTACTTTGCCTGTTTTTGCTGCTGCAACCACCAAGTCGGTTTGTCGGACTAAAAAAGCAGGAATTTGCAATACATCTACATATTTTGCTGCTTTATAAGCATCGGAAACTTCATGAATATCGGTTACAGTTGGTACATTAAAATGTTCGCCTACTTTTTTTAAGATTTCTAAGGCTTTATCATCGCCAATTCCTGTAAAACTATCTAATCTTGAACGGTTTGCTTTTTTAAAACTTCCTTTAAAAATAAACGGAATTTCTAATTTATCGGTAATTGTTTTAATTTTTTCGCAAATTTGAAATGCCATTTCTTCTCCTTCAATAGCACAAGGTCCTGCTAATAAAAAGAAATTACCTGATTTTGTATTTTTTATATTCGGAATTAAATCTAGATTCATTTTAATATTTTTTGCAAAGGTACATTTTTTAAAATAGACCTCTTAATATGCTCTTTTATTATTTCCTTCATAAAAATTTACAAATGCTTTGTTTACAAATTTTGCACCTCCTGTGGTTGGATAATTTCCTGTAAAATACCAATCTCCTTTATGATTAGGAATTGCTTGATGTAATTGATCAACTTCTTGAAAAATTATTTTCACATTGGATTTTATCGTTTCATTAGTGAGTAATATTCTTATTTTATCGGATATTTCTTCCGTTTTAAACGGTTTATAAATTTCTTTCACAAAATTTTGTGTTGCATTTGGTTCTGCTTTACATTTTTTATAAACCTGTTCAATAATATGTTCTTGTTTGGTTTCTTTTAGTAATGCAATTGCTGCTTTAAAGGCAATAAAATCGCCTAATTTTGCCATATCAATTCCGTAACAATCTGGATATCGAATTTGCGGTGCAGAGGAGACAATAATTATTTTTTTAGGATTTAAACGATCTAAAATTCGTAAAATACTCTTTTTTAAAGTTGTTCCTCTAACAATACTATCGTCTATAACAACTAAGTTATCTGTTGGTTTTACTACGCCGTAAGTAATGTCGTAAACGTGTGCTACCAAATCATCGCGACTGTTATCATCAGCAATAAAAGTTCGTAATTTTGCATCTTTTATGGCTATTTTTTCAATTCGTGGTCTAATTGCTAAAATTCGTGTAAGTTCTTTTGCAGAAATATTTTTTTTACCATCTAAGATAATTTTTGTTTTTTCGGCATTTAAGTAATTTTCAGCCTCTTCGGTCATACCAATAAAAGCAGTTTCAGCTGTATTTGGAATGTATGAAAAAACGGTATTATCTACATCATCATTAATTGCTTTTAGTATTTTAGGAAATACTAATTTTCCTAATTCTTTTCTCTCTGTGTAAATATCAGAATCGTTTCCTCTAGAGAAATAAATTCGTTCAAAAGAACATGATTTTTTTTCTAAGGGTTTGGTTATTTGTTGGACGCTTGTTGTTCCATCTTTTTTAATAATTAAAGCGTGTGCTGGTTCTAGTTCGTTAACTTTAGATAGAGGAACATTAAAAACAGTTTGAATTGCTGGTCGTTCGCTTGCAACTACCACAACCTCATCATCGTGATAATAAAATGTTGGTCTAATCCCTGCTGGATCACGCAACACAAAGGCATCTCCGTGACCAATTAATCCTGTCATTGCATAACCTCCATCCCAATTTTTAGAGGCTCGCTGTAAGATTCGCTGTATGTTAATTTCTTTTTCAATAATCGGTGAAGCATCTTTTTTTGTAATACCACGTTCTTTGCAAGATTGGTAAATATTAGCAACTTCATCGTCTAAAAAATGACCAATTTTTTCCATTATCGTAACGGTATCGGTATTTTCTTTAGGATGCTGACCAAGTTCGATTAGTTCTTGCAAGAGTTCATTGGAATTTGTCATATTAAAGTTCCCTGCCATAATCAAGTTTTTGTGTCGCCAATTATTTTGACGTAAAAACGGATGTACAGATTCAATACTATTTTTACCAAAAGTACCATAACGAACATGACCTAAAAACACATTACCAACATAAGGCATATTTTGTATTTGCCAATCAATGTTTTCTTTTTTATCTGGATTTTGTTCTAAAAGGTTGTTAATTCTAGAATTTATTTTTTTAAATATATCTTGAATTGGTTGTTGTTGGTTAGAACGCACACGACTAATGTATCGTGTTCCTGGTTTTACATCGATTTTAATACTGGCAAAACCAGCTCCATCTTGTCCACGATTGTGCTGTTTTTCAAGCAACAAATACATTTTTTGAATGCCATAAAATGTAGTTCCGTATTTTTTTTGATAAAATTCTAATGGTTTTAGAAGTCTTACCATTGCAATTCCACACTCGTGTTTTAATTGATCGCTCATTTTGGTTACTGTTTTCTATGAGTAGTTAGTTGTGTTGGGTATTTTGAGATGTATGAATTACATTGAAAATTTTAATTTTATTGCAATTCTATATCAAACTGTGTTAATTGCTTAAATTGTTCTAAACGATTTTCTATTTCGGTTTTTGTTAAATTTTGCATGCGTTCTGTTCCGAATTTTTCCACACAAAAGGAAGCTAAATTTGAACCATAAATAACGGCATTTTTCATATTTTCAAAAGAAATATTATCGGTTTTTGCTAAGTATCCTGTAAATCCTCCTGCAAAAGTATCTCCTGCTCCTGTTGGATCAAAGACTTCGGCTAATGGTAATGCTGGAGCATAGAACATTTTTCCTTCGCTAAATAGTAAAGCTCCGTGTTCGCCTTTTTTAATTACGACATATTTTGGACCCATTTCGTGTATTTTCATTGCTGCATTTACTAGAGAATATTCGCAACTTAATTGTCTTGCTTCTTCATCGTTAATTGTAATAACATCTACTTTTTTAAGTACTGTTAGTAATTCTGGCAATGCAATATTCATCCAAAAATCCATCGTATCTAAAACAACTAATTTTGGTTTTATAGTCATTTGATTAATTACGCTTAATTGTACAGAAGGATGCAAATTTCCTAACATAACAATTTTACTATCTTTAAAATTATCTGGCACTATCGGATTAAAATGTTCTAAAACGTTTAATTCGGTAACTAATGTATCTCTTGAATTCATATCGTTATGGTATTTTCCTGACCAAAAGAAGGTTTTACCGTCTTTTACTATTTCAATACCTGATGTGTCGATATTTTTAGCATTAAGCATATCTAAATATTCTTTCGGAAAATCGCCACCAACGATAGATACAATTCCTGATTTTATACCAAAAGTAGAAGCAGATAAACCAATATACGTTCCTGCTCCTCCTAAAATTTTATCGGTTTTACCAAATGGAGTTTCAATAGCATCAAAAGCTACGGTTCCGACAATTAAAAGTTTACTCATTTTATAAAGTGTTTTTTTTTGCAAAAATACATTTTTTATAGGATTATCATCCATAGAATTGTAATTCTTGTTTTTAGGTTTATTTTTTATTTATTTTCATCAATTTGTTTTGAAATAAATAATCTGCTGTTTGGTAATACGAAATGGTTTCTTTTAAAAAATCAGCATCCATATTTATTGGTTTAAGTAGGTTTTTTTGTTTTTCCCAATGGTAAAAATGTGCGGTTTTAACTGTTCCTAAAACCAATACTTTATTTTGTTTTAACAAACCTAATTTTTGGTAATTTCCAACCAAGGCTCTTTCTTGTGATTGGTTAATTTTTTCGATATCTCTTCCGTAAAGTTTCGATTCATAACGCCAATTTAGATAACCAAATAAGGTAGGAAATATATCAATTTGCGAAGTTAATTTACTTTGTATTTTAGCAGGTGTGTTTGGTAAATTATAAATCATTGCGGGTATATGGTAATTTGCAATATCCAATTCCGATCGCCCTGCACTACTAGCACAATGGTCTGCCATAATTATAAAAACGGTGTTTTTAAACCATGTTTGTTTTTTTGCCTTATTAATAAATTCTTTTATGGCAAAATCGGTATATTTTACAGCTCCATTCCTACTTGTTCCTGATGGGATATCTATCTTTCCTTCAGGATAGGTGTATGGTCTATGGTTAGAAGTTGTCATAATAAAATTAAAAAACGGTTGTTTGTTTTTATGCGAAATATTAGCTTGTTGTATAACTTTATCGTACACATTTTCATCGCAAACTCCCCAAGCGTTTTCAAAAGTTACTTCGTTGTTATTTATGTTAATTCGTTTTGCCTTAAAGCTATCGCCAAGTAAAAATCCACGACCACGATCGACAATATCAAAGCCATTTCCTCCAAAAAATTGATTCATATTATCAAAATAACCATCACCTCCGTAAAAAAAAGTTCTGGTATAACCTTGTTGTTTAAAAACTTCGCCAATTGAAAATAAATTATTATTATTTGGTCTTTTTACGATACTACGACCCGCAGTTGGCGGAACGGAAAGCACAATTGCTTCCATACCACGAATTGTTCGCGTTCCTGTTGCGTAAGTGTTTGTAAAAAACACAGATTCTTTACTTAATTTATCTAAAAAAGGTGTGATATTTTTTTTGTTTCCAAAATGTTGCATAAAACTAGCACTCAGACTTTCTACACAAATTAAAATTACATTTGGTTTTTGCTGTAACGAATCTATATTTTTTACTAATCGTTCGATACTTTTTGGATGGTTATAAATACTATCATTTTTGGTTGCGGTTAATTTTTTTACTAAAGAGAAAGAGGTTTCTAAATCTTGTGTTTTATAGAATTCATCAAATTTTAATTCGTTATTTCTAAATGCTGCAAAAAAGGAATAAATACCTGATTTGGACATTTCGTTTTCAAACCTATTTTTAGACCATTCTGCATCTTTATTGGTAATAAAAAAATTAAAAATTAAGGCAATTGCAATCCAAAAAACAGTTGGAATTAATTTTGTTTTAAAATCATTATCATTAGTAAAGGTTTGTTTAAAACTATTTCGTTTTTTAGCGATAAAAATCAAAATCAAAGTAATGATTATTACGCCTCCAATTAGTAATGGTAATGGATAGGATTGGTTAATATTTTCCACTACTTCGTAAGTATAAACTAGATAATCTACTGCAATGAAATTAAACCTACGCTTGAATTCTTCCCAAAAAGTAATTTCTGCAAAAAAGGTAAAAACAAAGATTAAAATTCCGATAAA
>CAMZLT010000002.1 GCA_947311745.1 uncultured Flavobacteriaceae bacterium
GATAATTACGAAAATTTTGATGGTACAAAAACTTCTTTAGACGATTTAAAAGGAAACTATGTCTATATAGATATTTGGGCAACTTGGTGTGGTCCTTGTAAGCGTGAAATACCATATTTGCAAAAGTTAGAGGAAAAATTTAAAGGAAAAAATATTAAATTTGTTAGTATTTCGGTAGATGATGCACGACGAAATGGCGGTTCAAGAGCAAAAGCAAAAGAAAAATGGATGGCAATGGTTAAAGCCAAAAATATGGGAGGAATTCAATTGTTTTCCGATGCTGGTTGGGAATCGTACTTTGTGCGAGCTTTTGGTGTGCGTAGTATTCCACGATTTTTATTGATTGATAAAGAAGGAAATGTTTTAAAAACAAATGCTTTAAGACCATCAAACCCTAATTTAGAAATGTATCTTAATAGTTTAAAAGGAATATAAATAATATTTTATTTTTTAAAAAAATATTGATGCTGTAGTTTATATGCAAAAAAAATATGATTTTATAATTGTCGGAGGAGGAATAGTTGGTTTAGCAACAGCATATAAGCTACAACTAAAATTCAAAGATAAATCTATTGCCGTTTTAGAAAAAGAAAGTACAATCGGTAAACACCAAACTGGTAGAAATTCAGGTGTAATTCATTCAGGTATTTACTATACACCAAATTCATACAAAGCAAAAAATTGTAAAAATGGTCGTGATCAATTAGTAACTTTTGCGGCTAAAAATAATATTGATTACGATATTTGCGGAAAAGTAATTGTTGCAACAACACCAAACGAATTACCTTTATTAGAGGCAATTTATAAAAAAGGAATTGAAAATAAAACCGAAGGAATTAAATATCTTAACAGCCAAGAAACCAAAGAAAAAGAACCATATATTGAAGCCATTAAATCTATTTGGGTACCAACAGCAGGAATTATAAACTATGTGCAGGTTGCCAATAAATTTGCTGAATTAATTCATCAAATAAACCCAAAAAGTAGCTTAATTACTTCTTGTAAAGTTACAGAAATTATAGACAATTCCTCAAAAATAAAAGTCTTAAAAACCGAAAAAGGAAATTTTAAAACCGAAAAAGTAATTTTTTGTACAGGATTGCATTCCGATAGAAATGCTGTAAAAAATATGGTTTCTTTGGATATGCAAATTGTAGGATTTAGAGGCGATTACTACAAATTAACTAAAAAAGCAGAAAGTAAAATTAAAGGTTTAGTATATCCTGTTCCAGATCCTAATTTTCCGTTTTTAGGTGTGCATTTTACAAAAATGATAACAGGAGGAATTGAATGTGGACCAAATGCTGTATTTTCGTTTAAACGAGAAGGCTATACAACTACTAGCTTTAATTTTAAAGATACTGTCCAAGCACTACGTTTTAAAGGAACTTGGAAGTTATTTGCCAAGCATTGGCGAAAAGGATTAGACGAGTATAAACGAGCTTTCTCTAAAAAATTATTTGTGAAGGAACTTAGTAAAATGATGCCAAGCCTAAGTCTTACAGATGTAGAACCTGCACGTTCAGGTGTTCGTGCACAAATGTTAGATACTTTTGGCAATATGGTAGATGATTTTAAAATTATCGAAAAAAATGGCACAATTCATGTGTTAAATGCACCGTCTCCTGCAGCAACTTCGTGTTTAGCAATTGCCGATGAAATTGTAGCAAAGGCATTGTCTTTTAATTTAGACAAAAATGTAAAAATGGAACACGATACATGCTGTTATTATAAAAATTCATAAATTAACAATAAGCAAATATGAAACTAAAAACAATATTGATATTAGTATGCTTTTTAATTGCAATACCTATTTTTAGTCAAAAACGACTCCAACCAACTCCAGAGGAAATTTCTTTGGCAAAAAAGCTAAAAGAAAAATTTGATAAGGACGATCCTGTTGCATTATTACATAGTAAAGAGGTAATTACGTTTGGCTACGATAAAAAAAACGATAACGTAACCGTAACCAATAAAATAACCGAAAAATATATTAGTCTAGACGATCGTGCAGATATTTCGTTATATCGTTTTTATGATGGACAAACAAGTATTAAAGATTTTGAGGTTCATTATAAAAATAAAAGACGAGTGCTTGTTTATTTTAAAGACGAAGCATATAATAACGATGGCTTATTTCACAACGACTCTCGTGTAATGCATACAAATATTGATTTTCCGTTAAAAGGGTACAAATACACCGTAACACTTACCGAAAATATAAAGGATATTAAATACTTTACGCAATTGTATTTTACTGGTGAATATCCAATTATAAAAAAAGAAATAGTTGTTATTGTTCCGAATTGGTTAGAATTGGAATTGAAAGAAATGAATTTTGAAGGCTTTGATATATCAAAAGATATACAAACGGATGCTAAAAAACAAACCAAAACCTATACATTTATAGCAAAAAATATTCCTGCACGATATAAAGAAAGTAATGCACCAGGACCAACTTATACGTATCCACATATTTTATTTTTATCGAAAAGTTATACGCAAAACGGAACAAAAAAGCCACTTTTTAAAGAAACGCAAGACTTGTATAATTGGTATAAATCTTTGGTAAATCAATTAAAAAATGACAATTCTGCTTTTAAAGATAAAGTTGCTGAATTGACTAAAAATGCTTCCACAGATGATGAAAAAATCAAAAATATTTTTTATTGGGTGCAAGATAATATTAGATATATTGCTTTTGAAGATGGTATTGCAGGTTTTAAACCAGACGAGGCTTCAAATGTATATAAAAAAAAATATGGTGATTGTAAAGGAATGGCAAACTTAACCAAACAAATGCTTAAAGAAGCAGGATTTGATTCGCGTTTGGTTTGGATCGGAACAAAACGAATTGCCTACGATTATTCGTTACCAAATTTATCCGTAGATAACCATATGATTTGTGCTTTGGTTAAAAAAGATGGCGAAATTATCTTTTTAGATGGTACAGAAAAATACAATCCATTAGGCGAATATGCCAATCGTATTCAAGAAAAAGAAGCCTTGATTGAAAATGGCGATACCTTTATTCTTAAAAAAGTTCCAAAAGCAAAACCTAATTTTAATACCGAAAAAATGAACTATAATTTTACCTTAAAGGGTGAAGATTTAGTTGGTACAGTTTCTAAAAGTTATTCAGGCGAAAGCCGAACCTATTTACTCAATATTTTAAACAATCTAAAAAAAGATAAAAAAAACGAAGCTTTAAAAAATTATTTAAATAAGGATGATATTAATC
Organism: uncultured Flavobacteriaceae bacterium; assembly: GCA_947311745.1. GTDB lineage: Bacteria > Bacteroidota > Bacteroidia > Flavobacteriales > Flavobacteriaceae > S010-17. The sequence goes on from CAMZLT010000002.1 coordinate 3,242, forward strand.
TAAAAGTATCCAATATTAAAATTTCGGATATTGAAAACCGAGACGTAGATTTAAAAATTGATTATGATATTACCGTAAAAAATGCCGTTTCGTCTTTTGATGGCGAAGTATATATTACGATTGATTTAGATAAAGAATTAAAAACTTTAGAATTAAAAGACCGAAATTTAGATTTTATATTTAGTTCTAAAAAGAATTTAGAATCTATTACAACTATTACTATTCCAGATACATATAAAATAACATCTATTCCAAATAATTTATCCATAGATACCAAAAACTACAAACTTTTGGTTGATTTTAAACAAAACGGAAATACAATAGTTTATAAAAAGAATTTTACTATTAAAAATGCTAAAATAGAAAAATCGGATTTTGAAAACTGGAATACTTCCGTAAATAAATTAAAAAATATATATAGCGAACAAATTATTCTTAATAAAAAATAAATCAATTAATATGAAATTTAAAATACTAATACTAGCAATTTTCGGATTTGTTTTTATGGCAAATGCACAGAGTAAAGACGAATTAGAAGCAAAAGAATTCTTTTGGGGAAAGAACGATAAATATAAAAATGCAAATGAAATTCCTGATAAATGGAAAAACGAATCAGCAGTAGTTATCTACAAAAATATAAATTACGATTACCATAAATTTGGTAAACGAGTTACGTATAAAAACTCTATTCGTAAACGAATTAAATTATTAGACAAAAATGCAGTAGAAGAATTTTCAAAATTTTCGTTTAAAAACCGATTTCGTTCTACAAAAGGAGCATATACTTGGCGTAGTAAAGGAAAAATATTTTTTGGTATAAAAATTATAAAACCAAACGGAAAAGAAATTGTTGTTGATGTAGATAAAGAAGCCATTGAACAAGATAATGGTGAAAAAAAAATAGCTATTGCAAATCTTGAAGTTGGTGATATTATCGATTATTATTACTATTCTCTTGAACCTTTTAAATCCGCTTATGTATATACTTTTGAGCCTGTAGAACAAACGTTAAGTGCTGAATATCCGATACTAAATTTTAAGTTGTATTTAGAAACCGAAAACGACTTTTTTATTAATTTTAGATCCATAAATGGAGCTCCAAAATTAAAAGAAATAAAAACGGAAAAACGAAATTTTCGTAAATATATATTAGAAGAAAAAGATATTGAAAAAAGAGATTTTCCTAGATGGTTTTATCCTTTGGCAGAAGTTCCTGCAATAAAAATGCAAGTCTATTTTGCACGATCAGGTAAGTTTGAAAACCAAGCAATGGCATTTTTGCCTGAAAATGAAAAAATAATAAAATCTACTGTTTCGCAAAATGAAATATTAGATTTATACGATACTCGTTTTAGACCAACAGGTAGAATAGGTGATGTAAACGACTTTTTAAAAGGAAAAACATTTCATTCTAATGCAGAAAAAGTTACGGCTGTATATTATTATATGCGACATTATTATTTAACAAGATTTATCGAAGCAATGATAGCTGATAAAACAAATATTACTAAATATAGTCCTTATGAAAATTATGGATATCCTGTTTTTATTCAAAATCAAAAGCAATTTGTTAGACATTTTACTAGATTCTTATCTAGAAATAAAATTCCGTATGATATTGTCGTTGCTACGAAAAGATATAATGGTAATATAAAAGATTTGTTAATCGAATCTAATGTCGATTTAGTAGTTCGTGTAAATACAAAAAATAAATTATACGCTTCCTTTTTTAGTCCACATACAAATATAAACGAAATGAGTCCGTATTTAGAAGGGACAGATGTATATTTGCTTTCGCCTAGTAAATATGGAAAATTAGTAGGAATAAAAGGAGGAAAATTACCGAGTTCTACCTATAAAGACAATTTGAGTTTTAAAGAATATGCACTAAAATTAAATGATGATTTTTCGGAAATTAATTTGGATATTAAAACCAAATTAAAAGGATTTTCAAAAGTTGACGAACAATATGATAGAATGATTTTTAGCGATTATGTGTATCAAGATTATAAAAAATACGATACTAAAGATCTTATTAGTTTGATTAAAGGAAAGAAAAATCGTCAGCAAACTAAAGAAAAATTTGCTGCTGTTATAAAAAAGATTAAGGATAAGCAAAAAAAATATTTTAAAGAACAAGCAGAAGCAGAATTAACAGTAGGAGAGGATGATATAGATGCTTACAGTTATAAAATTGAAAAAACAGGTCGTTATAAATTTGCAGATAATTTTGTGTATAGTGAATCATATAAATTAAAAAATCATTATATCAAAAAAGCAGGACCAAACTATATTTTGGAAATCGGAAAATTTATTGGAGGTCAGGTAAAAATAAAAGACAAAAATAGAGAAAGAGATGCGAATATTTATATGACCAATCCACGATCGTATGATTACAAAATTATTTTAGAAATACCTGAAGGCTATAAAGTTGTTGGTTTGGATAAGTTAAATAAAAATGTAGATAATACAACAGGAGCTTTTATTAGTACAGCAAAAGTTGTAGAGAATAAATTAATTATTGAAACATCTAAACAATACAAACACAATTTTGAACCAAAAGAAAATTGGAATTTAATGTTGGCTTTTTTAGATGAAGCGAATCAGTTTTATAATGAAAAGGTATTGTTGAAAAAAGTGAAGTAATATTGGTTTATTTTCACTCTATTTTTTATGCTTTAAAGTGTTATTATTTTTACAATTATAGCATCTTTATTAAAATATAAAAACGCATTCTTTTAAGAATGCGTTTTTGTTATAAAGGTATGTAAAATAACCTATTTTAATTTTTCAATACCAGTATTTAACTCTTTTAAAATAACTTCTTTATTAGGTTTATTTGAACTTTCTTGTTTTGCTTTAAAATTGTTTAGTAATTGTAACAACATTTTGTCTGCAC
>CAMZLT010000003.1 GCA_947311745.1 uncultured Flavobacteriaceae bacterium
AAATGGCAGAGTGGTCGAATGCACTGGTCTTGAAAACCAGCGAGGGTCACACCTCCGGGGGTTCGAATCCCTCTTTCTCCGCAAAACTCCTCAAATCTTAGTACTTACTAAGGTTTGAGTTTTTTTTTGTTTTTTAATCTACTTGAATTAACTCGATAAATCGAAAAGCATTTCTATATACAATAGAATATTTTTTTACACCGCTTTCTTTTTCAAAGTCAAAATTACTTTTGTTCCTGTTGTATCACTATTAAGATCTTCAATCACTACCGAAACTTTATCTTTATACATTTGGTTTAAAATTTCAATGCGTTGCCTGATATTTTGCATACCTTTAGATTGCTGTTTTAATTGATTTTTAGATTTCAATTCTTTAGATTTTTCACGCCCGATACCATTATCAATTATCTCAATTTTAATACTATTTGTATCATTTTCTAGAATATTAATATGTAAAAATCCTTTTTCTTTTTTATAGCGTAATCCATGCCAAACAGCATTTTCTACATAAGGCTGAATAAGCATTGGAGGAATTTTATAGGCATCTAATTTTACCTTATCGGAAATATGTATTGCATATTCAAACTTATCAGAAAATCGTGTGTGTTCTAATTTCAAATACAAATCTAACAACTCCACTTCTTGTTCTAATGGAATAAAATCTTTTTCTGAATTATCTAAAACACTTCGCATTAAGACTGAAAAATCAGTTAAATACCTATTTGCAGCTCGTTCATCACTAGTTGCAATAAAACTATTAACCGAATTTAATGCGTTAAAAATAAAATGTGGATTCATTTGGCTTCGCAGCGATTTTAAAGCCAATAAATTATTGGCAAGTTTTCGCTCTTTGTTGCTTTTAAACATAAAAAATAACACTAATAATAGCAATAATAAACCACCAAGCAAACTGTAAATAATCGTTTTTTGTCGCTTGCTATTTTCTGCAACTAATTCTTGTTCGGTTTGTACTAATTTTAGTTTATTTTCATTAAAAATACGATCTTTTTCTAAACTCAGAATTCGGCTTTGCTTTTTAGATAATTCCTTACCTAGAGCAACTGCTTTGGTAATTTCTGCTTCTTTTTTTCTGTAAAGTAAATCTACTAATTTGGTGTATTTTTTATAGTTTAACAAGGCTTTAGAATCATCCCCTAATCCAACATAAGCTTCGGTTAGACCTTGTATAGCTTCTTTTTCGGTTTCCATATCGTTATTTGCTGAAGCATCCGCTACACTTTCCTCTAAATATTTAATTGCTTCAGTATATTTTTTTTGTTTATTTAAAGCCTTTCCGATATCTTTTTTAATACCTTGTTTGGATATTTTGGTTTCAGGAATATACGACTTCTCCTCTACTATACCATCGGATTCTATAGATTCTAATTCTTTTAAATTTTCTTTTCGGAGTGCGATTTCGGCATCAATCTGATTATTATTTCGATAAAAATTTGCGGCATTATCCGTTTGCTTAATTACTTCTGCCTTATTTATTTTTTTTGCAGATTGAATAGAATTGCCAAAGTAGGTTTTTGATTTTTTTAAGTTGCCTTGTAATGCATGAATTTGTGCAATTTTATTCGATAAAATAGTTATTTCACTAGCATATCTTTTTTTTGTGGCAATTTGTAGTGCTTCTTGATACTTTTGTAATGCTAAAGCAAAATTATGTTCGGATTTTAAAATATCGCCAATCCCTTCTAAAGCTTTAATTTTATCAGAATATGGTATTCGTTTAGTTGTAAGAACTTTTTGATACAAATATTTACTTTCTTTTAAATTATTCAGTTTAAAATTAATAGTTGCCAATTTTAAAGGAATACCACTATATTTTTTGTTTACATTATATGCTAATTCGTAATTACTTTTTGCTAAATCGTATTGTTTTAATTTTGTATATACATCACCTAAAACTAAAAATGCTTTGGCTTTTTCTTGTTTACTTTTTGTGTTTTCTAGTGCTTTTTCTACGTAAGTAATAGCTTGTAATGGCTTGTTGTTTTTTAAAATAATTGCAGAATCTAATTTTTCATAAAACAGACTTTTATACACTTCCGATTCATCGGAAACTGTGTATTGACCTACTCCTGTATAAACATAGGTATTAATTCGTTTACCATTTTTACTTAAAATAATCAGACTTCCTTTTTTTGCAACAACCGTAAATTCGCCATTTGCATTGGTAATATCCGAACTATTTGTACCACGAACACGAACTGTAACTCCTTCAATCGGAACGCCATATTCATCCGTAAGTCTATCCGAATACGTGTTTTGCATACCAACTTTCTTTGAAGTATTTTGTGTCTGTACCACAAAAATACTTCCGAAAAGAAATACTAAAAAGACTATTTTTTTAAACATATTATCTATTTACCTAAGCAAAATTACAATATTTAATTTACTTCTTATTTTTAAAATTTTGCTCTAGCGTATTTTATTTACTAGTATTTTCTACTTTACGCATTAAAATGGAATTTTAACGTATTCAAAAGTTAGGTTTACTCATTTCTATTTTTTATAGCTTTTTTATCCTTTTACTTTTGAAAAGAATTTAAAACCATATATCATGAAAAAATTATTTGTTATCCTTTTCGGAATTGTGTTTCTTTTATCTTTTAAAGAACCTACTAATAAACCTAAAAACCCTTCCAAAACGAAAAAAACCATTCGTGTTGCTTTACTTTTAGATACTAGCAATTCAATGGATGGCTTAATTAACCAAGCAAAATCGCAATTATGGCAAATTGTAAACGAATTATCGTATGCAAAATGCGAACACGAAACTCCTAATTTAGAGATTGCCCTTTACGAATACGGAAATGATAATATTGAAGCTAGTGATAATTATATCCGACAAATAGTACCATTTAATTCTGATTTAGATGAAATTTCTAAACAACTTTTTGCTTTGCGAACTGATGGAGGAAATGAATATTGTGGTACCGTTATTTCTACTTCATTAAAAGAATTAAAATGGGGAAAAAATAAAAAAGATTTGAATTTAATTTTTATCGCAGGAAACGAACCTTTTACACAGGGAAAGATAAATTACAAAGATGCAATTACAGATGCTAAAGAAAAAAACATTACTGTAAACACCATATTTTGTGGTGATTATGAAAATGGTATTCGTGCAAAATGGTACGATGCTGCTATTTTAGGAAATGGCGAATACCTCACTATTAATCCAAATAGAAAAATAGTTCATGTCGTTACGCCATACGATAAAGAAATTATTATTCTTAATGAACGTCTAAACAAAACATACATTTATTTCGGAGCATCTGGACAAAAATATTATCAAAACCAACAAGTACAAGATAATAATGCAATGGAATTAGAAGAGGCAGTTATTGTAAATCGTGCGGTTAGTAAATCTAAAAAAATATACAATAATTCGTCTTGGGATTTAGTAGATGCTACAAAAAACGGAAACATTTCTTTAGAAAAAATTGAAACGAAAAATTTGCCCAAGAATTTGCAAAATAAAACAACTAATGAATTAAAAACGTACGTTAATAAACAAAAAACAGAACGTGAAAAAATTCAAAGAGAAATTCAAGAATTAAACGAAAAACGCAGAAAATATATTGCAGCAAATCAAACAAAAAATAATGGCGATGCCTTAGAAACAGTTATGATAAAAGCAATTAAAAAACAAGCAACTAAAAAAGGCTATTTTTGGTAAAAAATAAAGGCTATTCAAATAAACTCGAATAGCCTTTACTCAGGAAAATCATCAATATTAATTAATAATTGTTAAACAAGAATATAGTTCTGGTTTGTTACTAGTAAACTTTTGTAACCATATTCGCAATTCGTCAATTTCGTAAGGTAATAATCTATCTACTGCTTTGTTTAATTCTTTATAAAATAAATCTACATCAAAACTCACTTTTTTAAGTATTGTTTTTGTGTACTCAAACATTGCTCTAGCCATAATCGTCTTATTTTAAGATTACTATAAATAAGAACGTAACAATTAAAGATATATTATATAGAAAATGTTAAAATTTTACAATTTTTCTAATTCCCCTCTTAAACTTTGTACTTTATTTTCTAATTCTGTTACTAATTCTTTAAAATACACCTTCTTGTTTTCAACATTTCGCATATTTACTTTTTCTACAATATCGTCAAAACTTTCTATAGCTTTATCGATAATTGCTTCTGCCTTATCACTATTTTTCGGATTTTCTAATTGCCAAACGTAGCAATCTTCAATAATATCTGAAAAAATATAATTTAAGTCTTTTTTGAAATTTTTAATACTTGCCATTTTTATTTAATTTTAAATTTATTTTAATTTATATATACTTCTAATAATTCGGTTTTTTCTTTGGATACCAAAGTTAATTCGTTTAAACAATTCGGAATTAATATCGTTTCACCATATTTTAATTTTTGCTCACCATTTTTGTAAATTATGGTTGTATTTCCTGCCACACACATAAAAATAGTAAAAGAATCTCTTTTTACATAATTTAAAGATAATGAACCATTTAATTCTATAATATTTGTAGTAAAAAACGGACAAGAAACTATATTTTCAGATTTATTTTCTGTTTTTTTATAGGATTCTCTATAATCTTTCTGAACAGAAAAATCTAAAGCTTCTAAGGCTTTTTCGGTATGTAATTCCCGATAATTTCCGTTTGCATCTTTTCTATTCCAATCATAAATACGATACGTTATATCGCTTGTTTGTTGTATTTCTGCCAATAAAACTCCTGCTCCGATTGCGTGTACTCTACCTGTTGGAATGAAATACACATCGCCATTTTTAACAATATCGACATTTAAAACATCTAAAATTTTCGTATCCTCTAGATATTTTTGATAGGTTTCTACATCAATTTTTTCTTTAAAACCAACAATTAAGTTTGCATTTTCATCTGCTTGTATCACATACCACATTTCGGTTTTACCAAAACTATTGTGCCTTTTTAACGCCAAAGTATCATTTGGATGCAATTGAATACTCAAATCTTTCTTTGCATCGATAAATTTAATTAATAACGGGAATTCGTTTTTAAAACGTTTATAAACATTTTTTCCTACTAAATCATTTGTAAATCTAGTAAGTAATTCAGTCAATGTAAACCCTTTATATGTTCCGGTAGAAATTACAGAAATATTATCTTTAACAGAGGATATTTCCCAACTTTCGCCAATAGTAGTACTATTTACTATTTTAGGTTTATCTAAAATAGTAAATAATTTTGTTCCTCCCCAAATTTTTTCTTTTAAGATAGGTTCAAATTTTATTGGCTCTTGAATCATTTTGCAAATATCGGTTATTTTTTGTTAACATATAAGTTAAAAAAGTAT
>CAMZLT010000004.1 GCA_947311745.1 uncultured Flavobacteriaceae bacterium
AATTAAAAAAAGTGGTATTATAAATATTAAAGAATTTTATAATTTATTTCCCGGTGGTCCTTTAAAAATATCTACACTAATTGCAGGTATTCCTAAACCTAAAAGTTGTATTTAATAACCCTTAAAAAAACAAATCATGGCTACAAAAGTTAAAAAAATGCTTTTTATACTATCCAAAGCAACCTTAGACAATGTATATGCTGCCTTTATTATGGCAAATGGAGCTAGAATGGAAGGCATTGAAGCAGAAATATTTTTTACTTTTTTTGGATTAGAAGCAATTCAGAAGAAAAAATTAGAACATCTACGTGTTGCAACCGTAGGAAATCCTGCAATGCACATACCAACAATGCTTGGTGGTTTACCCGGAATGGAAGCCATTGCTACTAAAATGATGAAAAGCGAAATGGAAAAATTAGATATGCCTCCTGTTGGAGAATTCTTAGAAATTTTATCCGATTCTGGTGTAAATCTTTGGGCTTGTAAACTAGCAGTAGAAATGTTTCACCTAGATAAAAAAGATTTAATTGACGAATTAGATGGCATTCTAACCATTGGTGATTTTTATAATCGTGTAGAGGAAGAAGGGACACATATGCTGTTTATTTAAATTTCAGTTAAATTTAAAAATAAAAACGCTTTCATAAAAATGAAAGCGTTTTTACTTTGTGCCAAAAAACTATTGGAACAACTATAATTGTCTTAATCAAAAATTAATTATTTCATCACCTCAAGTAATTCCACCTCAAAAATGATATCGGCATTTGGTGGAATTACATTTCCTGCTCCTCTTCTACCATACGCTAAATTTGAAGGAATATACAAAATAGCTTTTGTACCAACACGCAGTTGTTGTATGCCTTCGTCCCAACCTTTAATAACTCGTCCTACACCGATTTGTGTTTCAAAAGCTGCACTACGATCTCTTGACGAATCAAATTTCCTTCCGTTTCTAAGATATCCTGTATAATGAATTTTAACACGATCACCTGCTTTTGGCTTTTCACCTAATCCTGCATCAATAGTATAAATTTTTAAACCTGAATCGAAAACTTCTGCTTTAGCTTCTTTATCTAAAATATTTTGAATGGCTATTTTTTGTGCTTTTAATTTATTTTCAAGAGCTTTCTTTTGTGCTTCCATTAAATTAGAAAACAACTCAGAAGCCTTAAATTTTTTAGCTTCTTTTCCTTTTCTAATAATTGAAATAGATTGTATTATATCATTTTTCTCTATGGTATCAACAACATCTTGTCCTTTTAAAACGTGTCCGAAAATAGTATGCCTTCCATCTAACCAAGGTGTTGCTTTATGGGTAATAAAAAACTGACTTCCGTTTGTAGAAGGTCCGGAATTTGCCATAGATAAGACTCCTGCTTTATCATGTTTTAAAGAACTAACAAATTCGTCTTTAAACTTATAACCTGGGTCTCCTGCTCCTGTCCCTAATGGATCACCTCCTTGAATCATAAAATTTTTAATTACTCTATGGAATTTTAAGCCATCGTAAAATCGTTTTCCTTTATATTTATCTGTTACATATGTATTTGTTCCTTCTACTAAAGATATAAAATTTGCAACGGTCATTGGTGTTTTTTGATATTCTAATTGTATTAAAATTTCACCTTTACTTGTTTCGATTTTTGCAAAAATGCCATTTTCTAATTTCTGAGCTAGTATAGATAAATTAAAATTTACTAATAATGCGAATACTATTATTTTAATTGATTTCATTTTTGTTTTTTTATTACTATTAAAAAAATATAAACAATAACCATACTTAAATTTTGGGGTTTTGCTTTGCAAAACCCCAAAATTAAATTATTTACCTACTTTAATTAATTCTACTTCAAAAATTATATCTGCATTTGGTGGAATTGCTCTACCTGCACCACGACTTCCGTAAGCCAAATGCGATGGTATATACAATATTGCTTTTTGTCCTTCTTTTAATTTCACAACACCTTCATCCCAACCTTGTATTACTCTTCCGATACCAATTTCTGTTTTAAACGAATGATTTCTCTTTACAGAGGAATCAAATACTGTTCCATCACGTAAATAACCTGTATAATGCATCTCTACCATATCTCCTTTTTTTGGTTGTTTTCCTTTTGGATTTCCTTCGTTTTCAAAAAATATTTTTAATCCTGATTGATATGCTGTAGCTTTTGCTTCTTTATCAAATATATCTTTCATTAATGCTAATTTCTCTTCTTTTGCTTTTTTTGCTGCTGCCTCCATTTTAGCAAAACCATCGGAAAATATTTTTTTAGCATTAAATTTTTTTGCTTTTGTTCCTTTTCGGATAATCGTTACTTTTTCGATTAAATCGTCTTTTTTTATAACATCCACAATTTCTTGTCCTTTTAAAACGTGTCCAAAAATAGTATGTTTTCTGTTTAACCAAGGTGTTGCTTTATGGGTAATAAAAAACTGACTTCCGTTTGTATTTGGTCCTGAATTTGCCATAGATAAAATTCCGGCTTTATCGTGTTTTAAGGAATTATCAAACTCATCCATAAATTTATAACCAGGATCTCCTGTTCCTGTTCCTAACGGATCACCTCCTTGAACCATAAAATCTTTAATCACTCTATGGAATTTTAAACCATTATAAAAAGGTTTTCTTTTGTATTTATTGGCTACATATTCGTTTGTTCCTTCTGCTAAAGAAACAAAATTTGCAACCGTTATTGGTGTTTTTTCCATTTCTAATTGCAAAATAATATCGCCATATTTTGTTGCAATTACTGCATACATTCCGTCTCCATATTCCGACACTGCATTATCGTTAGTTTTATTACACGAAATTGTAAATAATACGATTAATACGCTTAAAAATTTAATTGTTTTGTTCATCTTTTTTTGTTTTTGTTTTAATTTCTTTTAAAAATACTTCTATAATTAATGGTTGATTGGGAGCAATTATATCTTCGTATCCTGTTGCTCCGAATGCTTTATTATAGAAGTATTTTTAAAAGAAATTAAAACAAAAACAAAAAAAGATGAACAAAACAATTAAATTTTTAAGCG
>CAMZLT010000005.1 GCA_947311745.1 uncultured Flavobacteriaceae bacterium
AATCCTGTAAGAGATCCTTTAACGGACGCTTCAGGAACTGCTACTGGAGGTGTTGTGATTCCAGCTGCTGATGCAGGAAATAACTCTGGAGGTAAACTAATAAATGGTGTGGATCCTGTAACAGGGAGCGATGTTTCTTATTATGTAGATTTAAATGCCGATGGTTGGAATAAATTTGCTATTGGAGATGAGTTTTTAAATGATGCTTCTTATATTAAATTACGTTCTGTAGCATTAAGTTACACTTTACCTAAAAAATATTTAAGTAAAGTAAAATTATCAAACCTTAAAGTTGGACTTTACGCTAATAATTTATGGTTGATTAATTCGGCTTTAGAATTTGTAGACCCTTCTGAGATTGAATCGCCTAATTCAACAGGAAACCAAGGACATAGTTTTATTGAAGGAGGACAAGCACCTAGTTCAAAATCTATGGGATTAAACTTACAATTAACTTTTTAAAATAAAATAAAATGAAAAATATAATAATAAAAAGCTTTGTAGCTTTACTATTAATTTTTACCTATTCATGTGATAGTGTAGATTTTGGAGATACAAATATTGACCCCAACAATCCAAGTAATGCAAGTACAGCAGCATTAATGACAGATGCTGAAAGATACTTTGGTACTACTTATAATACAGCAACAACACCAAATTTATATGTACAGTATTTAGCAAATGGTGATTATGATGATGAATCTAGATATTTAGGTTTTAATTTTAGCTATAATGATGAATATGCTGATGTTTTGAGAAATCTAAATGAAGTAATAACCTTATGTCAAAATGAAAGTACCAGTACCGCTGCAAAAGCAAATGGTTCTTTAAATAATCAAATTGCTGTTTCTAAAATATTACGTTCGTATTTATTTTGGACAATGACAGATAGATGGGGAATGTTACCATATACAGAAGCTCTACAAGGTGTAGATGCTAAGTTTCCTAAATTTGATTCGCAAGAAGATATTTATATAGGATGTTTTCAAGAAATTGATGATGCAATGGCAATGATGGATAGTGATGCAGGACCAACAGGTGATATTATTTTTAACGGTGATATGAATACTTGGAAAAGATTTGCAAATTCTTTAAGAGTAGTTATGGCCATACGTATTTCAAAACAAGTGCCTTCTGCTTCAGGTTATGCTGCTAATGAATTTAATAAAGGTATTTCAGGAGCTGTTAGTTCTAACTCTGAAAATTTATTTTATACATATTTAGAAGAAGAAGTAAATGATAACCCTTGGGAAGATAGATTTCAAAGTAGAAAAGATTATGTCTTAGCAGATACTTTTGTAAATGCTTTGATAGGAACAGGAAATAATACTGCTCCTGAGGATCCTAGATTAGAAAAATACGGTGAAGTATCTGAAGGTGGTTTAGTGTATGCTGGTGGAGAATATGGGGAAACCAATAATACATTTAATTATTCTTTTATTACTAGTGATATTATTTTTAACAAAACTGCTCCTAGTATGTTTTTCACCTATTCGCAAATTGCTTTTTCTAAAGCTGAAGCAGTTAATTTAGGTTGGATGTCTGGCTCTGCTAGTACATTTTATGAATATGGTGTACAAGCTTCTATGGAGCAATGGGGAGTTAGTACAGCTGATGCGAATACATATGTTACAGCACACCCATATACTAATATGAATGATTTGGCATACCAAAAATGGGTTGCTTTATTTATGCAAGGATATGAATCATGGGCGGAATGGAGAAGGTTTAATGCTTTAGGTGTTGCACCAACTTTAAAAATGATTACTAATGCAATTAATGGTAACGGAATACCACAAAGACATGCATATCCTAGTTCTGCAGAAACACTAAATACCGATTCATATAATCAAGCAGTTTCCGAGCAAGGAGCTGATAATTTGGACACTAAACTTTGGTTTGAATTGTAAAATTTAATATTATTTGAATTTAAAACCGTCTGAATATATATTCAGACGGTTTTTTCTATGAAATATTTATAGTATTTACTGTACCTTTGCAATAATGAAAACAATTGATAAAATAAGGCATTTTTTTGAGCTACACGGCTATAATGTATTGTCTAGATTTGCCGATAAATTAGGTATGCGTGCTACCAGTGTTCGATTGTTTTTTATTTACATTTCGTTTGTTACAGCTGGTTTATCTTTTGGATTGTATTTAACTTTAGCTTTTTTACTAAAATTAAAAGATATGATTTATACCAAAAGAAGCTCGGTTTTTGATTTATAAATGGAATAATAACTACTAAATGAAATTCAAAAATAAAATTATAATCATCAGTATTATTGCATTTACACTAACCGCAATTGGTGTTTATGCAGATATGAAATTAGAAAATTATTCCTTTATCAATGCCTTATACATGGTTGTAATTACTATGTCAACGGTAGGTTTTGGAGAAATTGAACCACTTTCGGATACTGGTAGATTATTTACCATTTTTTTAATAATTACTAGTATCGGAATTTTTGGATATATAATTTCCTTATTTACCGAATTTATAGCTACAGGAAAATTTTTTAAAGAACTAAAAAATAAACGAATGCAAAAAGAATTAAATGCTCTAAAAGGGCACACCATTGTTTGTGGTTATGGTCATAATGGTAAACAAACCGTGAAAAAATTATTAGCAAATAACGTTAAAGTAGTTGTTATTGAAAATAATGAAAAATTAGTAGAATCCATGCAAGATAAAAATTTTTTGTGTGTAAAAGGCGATGCTACAAACGATAAATATCTCGAAAAAGCAGGAATTCAATACGCTTCGTATTTAATTGCAGCTTTACCAAGCGATGCCGATAATTTATATATTGTACTGTCAGCAAGACAATACAATCCTAAATTAACCATTATAAGTCGTGCATCGATGGATAACTCTGAAAAAAAACTTCGTGTTGCAGGAGCAAATAATATCATTATGCCTGATCGTTTAGGAGGCGATCATATGGCGTCTTTAGTAGTTTTACCAGATATTATAGAATTTGTAGATAAATTAACTTCAGATGGAAATTGCCAAACCAATTTAAAAGAAATTGAAGTAAATAGCTTGCCTAAACGCTACCTAAATAAAACTATTTTAGATTTAGATTTACGACGAATTACAGGTTGTTCGGTAATTGGTTTTAAAACACCAAAAAACGAATACCAAATTAATCCTGAAGCAGACACCAAACTAATAGAAAATTCTAAACTAATTATTTTAGGAAGAAAAGAACAAATAGAAAAATTGCAAGAAATATTTTGAAACAAAAAATACTCATAACAGGAAGTAATGGTTTGCTAGGACAAGAATTAGTTTCAATTTTCACCAAAGATGCAAGTTTTGATGTATTTGGGATTTCAAAAGGTGAAAACAGAATTTCAGATTTTAAAAAAATCACCTACTACAATGTAGATATAACCGATAAATCAAAAGTAACTAAGGTTTTAGAAACGGTAAAACCAGATTTTATAATTCACGGTGCTGCAATGACAAATGTAGATTTATGCGAAGTGGAGCAAAAAAAATGTAATGCAGTTAATACAGAAGCAACTTCGTATTTTGTAGATTTTTGCAAGAAAAATACGTGCCATTTTATTTTTATATCCACAGATTTTATTTTTGACGGAAAGCAAGGTTTCTATTCTGAAACAGACAAAGCAAATCCTATTAATTATTATGGTTTATCTAAGTTAAAAGCGGAAAATTATGTACAGAAAAATCTAGTTAATTTTACCATTTTACGAACTATTTTAGTTTTTGGAAAGCCTAAAAAATCAACTAAGAGTAATATTGTTTTATGGATAAAAGGCAGTTTAGAAAACAATAAAAAAATTACGATAATAACCGATCAATATCGTATGCCAACCTATTCGAAAAGTTTGGCAGAAGCTTGTTTGTTAAGTGTGAAAAAACGTACAAAAGGAATTTTTCACATCTCTAGTAATGAGTTGTTATCTATCTATGAAATTGCTCTACAAATTGCAAGTGTTTTTAAATTAAATTCGGATTTAATTCTACCAATCACCACTCAAAAATTAAATCAAAAAGCAAAACGACCAAAAAAAACAGGTTTTAATTTAGAAAAATCTATTACTTATTTAGGTTTTAAACCGAAAAGCTTTAAGGAAGAATTACAACTTTTTAAAGCGGAATATTTTCATTAATAAAATGTTAAAGAAACACAAACTTCGTTAAGAATCGTTAAAAATTAACATTTTAAATTGCTTTAAACTA
>CAMZLT010000006.1 GCA_947311745.1 uncultured Flavobacteriaceae bacterium
AGCCATTAATGGATTAAAAATACTTACTACAATCCACATATTTTTTAATGTTTTTGGAAAAACTCCTTTTTCTTGTTCTTCTACAAAATTTGCGGAGGACTCAAAACCAGAAATCCCTAGCATTGAAGCTGCAAAACCTAAAAATATAGCTCTTGTTAAATTTCCTTCTTGTGGCAAATAGGATTGATTCTGATCGAATAATTCTAAACCATGATTTGATAAATAATAAAACACAGAAAATGTTAAAATTACTAAAGAAAATAAATGAAAAATAAAAATTCCGATAGCTACTTTTGCGGATTCAGATATTCCGTTAATAACCAACATTGCAAAAATACTAAGTAATCCGACTGTAGCTAATTCAATATACGTCGGAAAAATTAGACTTATCGGATAAGGGGTTTCATGGTGTAAAAAATGCAATAAATTACCTAAATAATGCATTCCTTCTCCTGCAGAAATCACAGCAGTTGCCATATAAGACAATAAAGTAAGTGCTGCTGCTAAGGATGCCATTCGTTTACTAGTAGTATTTAAAAGTGCATTGTATGCTCCTCCGTTTAAAGGTAAAGCACCAACTACTTCACCATAAATTTTTCTAAAAAAGAATAATACTACTGCTACAATTGCTAGAGTAACCCAAGCGTATTGTCCTGCCCAAAATATTGCTAATGCAGATACGTATAATACAGAAGATGAAATATCGTTTCCTGAAATAGCAGTAGATGCTAATTCGCCTAGTTTTTTATGAATCTTTTTCTTTTCGTTTGACATAAATTTGTAATTTTTAAAGTGCAAAGTTACTCAAAAAAATAAATAGAAGCTTTGTTAATTTACTTTTCTATTTTATAGTTTCTTGATATTCTCTTTTTGAAAATTTTACAGCTCCTTTAAAGGTAGAAAAAATATTTTCTTTTCCTATCATTTTAACAATATGATAGGTGTCTAAATCTTTTAAAACTCGTTCGTTTATACCAGAAAGTATAATTTTAGTATTAGATTGTTTCATTACCTTTATAGCATCTTTAAAATTTTGTATTCCTGTTGAATCTATAAATGGTACGTGTCGCATACGTATGATAATAATTTTACTTTTAAATCCGATATATTTTAAGGTTTCTACATAATGTTTCGCCGAGGCAAAAAACAATGGTCCATTAATTTCGTAAACGGAAATTTCTTTTGGCAAATCTGAAAAGTCCGAAATTAAATCACTATCTACTTCTGGTGGAATTTTTACTACGCTATCGGACATTCGTTTCATAAACAACAAGGCAGAAAGCACGACGCCAATTTCTATTGCAACGGTTAAATCAACAAAAATAGTTAATAAAAAGACGGTTAATAAAATGGTAATATCAAATTTTGAACCTTTTAAAATAGATCGAAAAGAACGCCACTCACTCATATTATAAGCAACTACAATTAAAACACCTGCTAAAACTGGCATCGGAATTAATTTTGCCCATTTTCCTAATAAAAGCATTATTAGTAAAAGGGTAAACGCATGAACGATTCCTGCAACAGGTGTTCTACCACCATTTTTTACATTGGTTGCCGTTCTTGCTATTGCACCAGTTGCTGGAATTCCACCAAAAAAAGGTGTGGCGATATTTGCTATTCCTTGTGCTATTAATTCGGTATTTGAACGATGGTTTCCTCCTATCATTCCATCGGAAACTACGGCAGACAATAAAGACTCAATACTTCCTAATAATGCAATAATTAAGGCAGGAGCAAGGTAATTAGATAAAGTGTTCCATTCAAAATTTGGTAAGGAAAATTGTATTTTATTTGGTATCTCACCAAAATACGTTTCGATTGTAGAAATTGGCAATTTAAAATATTGTATGATAAAGGTAAACAACAATATTGCAACAAACGATCCTGGGATTTTATTAGTTATCTTTGGTGTATAAATAATGGTTAACATTGTAGCAATTGCAATTGCTACGGCAAACCAATTTATAGAATCTAAGTGCATAAAGTATGTTTTCCATTTCGGAATGAATTCAGATGGAATACTAGTTATTTCCAAACCTAAAAAATCGCGTATTTGTGTAGAAAAAATTACGACAGCAATACCACTTGTAAAGCCTACAATTAAAGGATATGGAAAATATTTTAATAACGAACCCAGTTTTAAAACACCAAAAATTATTAGAAATACTCCTGATATTATTGTAGAAATTACTAATCCATTAATACCATATTTTTGAATAATTCCGAAAACAATTACAATAAAAGCACCTGTTGGACCACCAATTTGCACACGACTTCCACCAAAAAAAGAAATTAAAAAACCTGCTATTACTGCAGTAATCATTCCTTTTTCAGGAGAAACTCCTGACGCTACTGCAAAGGCAATAGCTAAGGGTAAAGCAATAATACCAACAACAATTCCTGATAAAATATCTTTTGAAATTTGCTTTTTACTTATTCCTTTATGCAATAAGCTAAATAATTTTGGTTTAAAAATAGCACTCATATTGATTATTAAAATAAGTGAGCAAAAGTACTTCTTTTATAGTTAAAGCCAAATTATACACAAAATTTTATATTGTGTTTAAAACACTTATGCAAAATTCTAGTAAATAATACTATATTTTTACAATAGCTAAGGCTATTCAAAAACATTTTAACTTCAACCTTGCAAAAAACAATTCAATATAATCTTACGACATTCTAAAATTAAATTGGTATAAATAATTACTAAAATCTATCGTCAATACCGATGTTTTATGGTAAAAATAAAATTTCATTATTTAATTATTTTGATAATCCCTAACTTTTATATCTGACCCATAAAAACAAAAAAAAATCGCCTGAAAATATTTTCAGACGATTTTTTAGTATCGTAATATAGATTTTTAACCTTTTTTATACATTAGATTTTTTCTAATATAAAGGTAATTTTTAGTTCTAACGCAAGCGTTTACCCTTTTTCGTGTAAAAACGATATTGAAGGTATGGATATGCATCGCGTGGTAAAATTTTTATCCACTTTTTGTGTTCTAGAAACCATTTATGCTGTATAGAAGGAAACCCTTTTTGAATATACGCAGCAATAAAAGGATGTACATTAAGTACTAAACCATCGTATTTTTTCATGTTTACCAAACGCAACACATCGTTATTAATTTTATCAATTAAGATAATCGGAGCTTCCACTTTCCCGTTTTTATTCGGGTTTGGTTCTAAGGTGTTAATAACACGCTCTTGTCTAACGCGTTGTCGTGTAATTTGCATTAAACCGAATTTACTCAAAGGCAAAATTTTATGCTTTGTTCGGTTGGATTGCATTTCAGTACGCATGTGCTCGTACAATTTGTTACGATGTTCGGCAGAACGCATATCTATAAAATCAACTACAATAATTCCACCCATATCTCTAAGCTGTAATTGCCTAGCTATTTCGGTTGCTGCAATAAGATTAACCTCTAATGCAGTATCGGATTGTGAGTTAGATTTATTAGAACGATTACCACTATTTACATCAATAACATGCAATGCTTCGGTATGCTCGATAACCAAGTACGCTCCTTTTTTCATCGAAACTGTTTTACCAAAAGATGCTTTTATTTGTCTTTCGATATTGTACTTTTCAAAAATAGGAATGGTACTGCGATGATGTTTTACAATCGAAACTTTTTTCGGAGCAATTCGTTCAAGATATTCTTTTAATTCGGCTACTAATTTTTTATCATCAGCAACAATTCCTGTAAAAGAATCGTTAAAAATATCTCTTAAAATTGAGGATGCACGATTTACTTCGGATAATACTTTTATTGGTATGTTTATATTTTGATTAGACACTGTTTCACATAAAGATTTCCATCTTTCTAGTGAATTTTGCATATCTCTATCTAATTCTGCCACCTTAATGTTTTCGGCAACAGTTCGTAAAATCACACCAAATCCTTTTGGTTTTATACTTTTTACCAATCTCTTTAAACGTTCTTTTTCTTGTTTACTTTGTATTTTTTGAGAAACAGAAACTCTATTTGAAAACGGTACTAATACCAAATAACGACCTGCAATAGAAATCTCGGAACTAATACGAGGTCCTTTTGTAGATATTGGCTCTTTAACTACCTGAACTAAAATAGTTTGATTGGCTTTGATTACATCATCAATTTTTCCGTGTTTATCAATTTCTTTTTCAAATTGGAAATTTTTTAATGTGTAATCTATTTTTTTTCCTGAACGTAACTGCTTTAAAAACTTATTTAACGATGGTAATTGTGGTCCTAAATCATGGTAATGCAAAAATGCATCACGTTCACTACCCACATTTACAAAAGAAGCATTTAAACTACTTAGTGTTTTTTTAACTTTGGCTAAAAATATATCGCCAACATTAAATTTACTATCGTTTTTATCTTTGTGCAATTCGATCAATCTACCTTCTTTTAATAAGGCAAAATCTATATCAGAGGAATTGGATCTTATTATTAATTCTGTATTCACTCTGTTAATTTTTTGTACCATACCATAATTAATGTACTAAAACGTACATAATAATTATTTAGATGGTTGTTAATAATTTATTTTTACAAACGGAAATCTTAAATTTCCTATTTCAAAGAACATAAAAAACAAGAATGTGTGGATAAATCCACACATTATCTTATTTTTTCTTTTTGTGTCGGTTTTGACGACTTCTCTTCTTACGCTTATGCGTAGCTATCTTTTTACGTTTTCTTTTTTTACCACTTGGCATAATCTGAATTGTTTAAAATGAATATTCTTTTTATTTAACTTTTACTTTTGTCTTAACAGCATCCATAAATACTTTAGCAGGCTTAAATGCGGGAATATTATGTGCTGGAATTTTAATAGTAGTATTTTTTGTTATATTTCTTCCTGTTTTTTCTGCTCTAGTTTTAATTATAAAACTACCAAAACCACGCAAGTAAACATTTTCTCCGCTTTCTAACGCATCTTTCACTTCTACCATCAAATCCTCTACTACACGCAAAACATCAGCTTTTTCCATGCCTGATTTTTCTGCGATATTAGATACAATTTCTGCTTTTGTCATTGTAAGTTATTTTTTTGTTGTTATTTAAAATTTTAAGAGGAGCAAAGATAAACTATTTTAATCTAATTATTTATAGTAATTTTAAAATAATTTATGCAAACTTTGCAACTCAAATAAATAAATCAAAATATTGACTATCAACAAATTACAATACATTACCGTAAAACAAGCAAAACTTTTTTCAAAAACACTAGTAAAATGGTATGCAAAAAACCAACGAATTTTCCCTTGGCGACAAACTAAAAACCCTTATTTTATTTGGCTATCCGAAATTATCTTACAACAAACTAAAACCCAACAAGGCTTACCCTATTATAATGTCTTTATAAAAAAATATCCAACTATCGACAAATTAGCTAATGCTAGTGAGCAAGAAGTTTTAAAACTTTGGCAAGGACTTGGTTATTATTCTAGAGCTAGAAATATTCACTATACTGCAAAGGATATTACAAAAAATTACAACGGTGCATTTCCTGAAAATTATTCGGATTTAATCCAACTAAAAGGAATTGGCGACTATACAGCATCAGCAATCGCATCGATATGCTTTAATAAAAAAGAAGCCGTTTTAGACGGAAACGTGTATCGTGTTTTATCGCGATATTTCGGAATAACAATTCCTATTAACACCTCTTTAGCAAAAAAAGAATTTAAAAAATTAGCATTAAAACTACTTCCAAATACACATTTTAGCGAATACAACCAAGCAATAATGGATTTTGGAGCTACTATTTGCACACCAAAAAAAACAAACTGCTCTAATTGTAATCTAAACGAAACCTGCTTTGCTTTAAAAAATAATATGGTAGAAAAATTACCTGTAAAGAAAAAGAAAAATCCCATAAAAAAAAGATATTTTAATTATTTAATTATTCTAGATTCAACTAACAAAACCATATTCACAAAACGAGAAAGTAGAGATATTTGGCGAAATTTATATCAATTTCCATTAGTGGAAACACTACAGGAAATAAATACACAAAAATTGAGTAAAAATACTAAATTTAAAGCTCTAATTAAGGATTATAAAATAGAACATCTTACAAAAATAAACAAAAAACTAATTATTCATAAATTAAGTCACCAACACATTTATGCTTCTTTTTGGCTAATTCATATTAATTCGGATTTAGAAAATAGCATAGCTTTTAATAAAATAAACCATTTTCCTACTTCGATATTAATTCAGAATTTTTTAGATTTTTTTATCAATTCAGAATTTTTAACTACTTTTGATTAATATTTAAAAAAATCTATGGCTAGTACATTAAATAAAGTTTTACTTTTAGGACATCTCGGCGATAATATAAAAATGCATTATTTTGAAGGCGGAAATTGCATTGGTAGATTCCCTATCGCAACAAACGATGAATACACTAACAAAACTACTGGTGAAAAAATTTCTAATACCGAATGGCACAATATTGTCGTTAGAAATAAACTTGCCGAACTTTGCGAAAAATATACCACAAAAGGAGATAAAATATATGTTGAAGGTCGTTTAAAGACAAGACAATGGCAAGATGATGCAGGCAACAAACGGTATACAACTGAAATTTATGCTTCAGAAGTTATTTTTCTTGGACAAAAAAAACAAGAAAACAAGCCAACAACACCAACTACAAAAATCAAAAAAGAAACTACCAATTTTGAGGACGATTTACCTTTTTAATTAAAAAACAAAACCTTGGATCCAGAACCCATATTTTTACTAATTTACCTACCGATACAATGGCAAATAATACTACAAATAGTAATTTTATTACTATTATTATTTAGTTCTGCCTTAATTTCAGGTGCAGAAATTGCATTTTTTTCCATCTCAAAAACACAGTTAGAAAATGCAAAAAAAAACAAATTAAAAAACATTGATGTTATAACAGACCTTTTAGAATCACCAAAAAAATTATTAGCAACCATCTTAATTGCCAATAATTTTATAAACATTTTATTCATTATTATTTTTAGCTCTTTCGGTGAAATCGTTTTTAAAAACATCACATCACCCTTTCTTAAATTTTTGGTAGAAGTAGTTTTGGTTACCTTTTTAATTCTTCTTTTTGGTGAAGTATTACCGAAAGTTTATGCAAACCGAAAAGCACTTAACTTTGCCTCATTTATGGCTAAGCCAATTCGTGTTTTCAGAATAATCTTTTCATTTTTAAGCATTCCGTTAATGAAATTAACAACACTTATCGAACATAAATTAAATAAAAAACAAAGTGATATTTCAGTAAAAACTCTTAGCGAAGCCTTAAAACTAACTTCCAAAGACACATCTGACGAAGAGAAAAAAATACTAGAAGGCATCGTTACTTTTGGACACACCGAAACAATTCAAGTAATGCGTCCTAGAATTGATGTTTTTGCTATTTCAGAAGAAGAAGAATACGAAAATGTACTCAAAAAAATTATAAAATCCGGACATTCTAGAATTCCTGTTTACAAAGAAAACATAGACTCTATAATTGGAATTTTATACACCAAAGATTTACTACCACACCTATCAAAAAAGAAACTCAATTGGCAAAAACTTCTACGAGAAGCATTTTTTGTACCTGAAAATAAAAAATTAGACGACTTACTATTAGAGTTTAAGAGTAAAAAAGTACACATGGCAATTGTTGTAGATGAATATGGCGGAACTTCTGGCGTAGTAACACTAGAAGATATTATAGAAGAAATTGTTGGCGATATTAACGACGAATTTGATGATAACGATATTCCTTATTCAAAATTAGACGATAAAAACTATATATTTGATGCAAAAATATCATTAAAAGACTTTTTCAAAATTTTAGAAATTAATGAAAATGATTATGAAAATTATATAGGTGAAGCTGAGACTCTTGCTGGATTAATCTTAGAAATTTCAGGTAAATTTCCTAAAAAAAACGAAATAATAAAAGTGAAAAATCTAACATTCACCATAGAATCTTTAGATAAAAGGAGAATAAAACAAGTAAAAGTTACGTTACAGTAATAAACAAAAATATGCTTAAAAAAATTATGTACGCTGTTTTTACAATACTATTTATTAGCGCTTGTAAAACCGAAACATTTCCTAAACCAACAGGATACCTAAATTTAGAATACAAAAACAGTATGTATCGAAACATACGCACAAACTGTCCGTTTAGCTTTGAAATCAACAATCAAGCAAAGCTTTCTTTTAACGAAAAATGTTGGATTAAAGTAAAATATCCAAAATTAAAAGCCACAATTGATATAACCTATATTCCTATTTCAAAAAATTTAAAAACTTTATTTATTGAAGCTGAAAAATTAAGCACAAAACACAGCATAAAAGCCGATAAAATAAGTTTTATACCATACGAAAATAGAAAACAACAAGTTTACGGAAAAGTAACAAACGTAACAGGAAACGCTGCTTCAGCCATACAATTTCATGTAACCGATAGCACTAAGCATTTTTTAACTGGTGCAGTTTATTTTAATGTTGCCCCAAATTACGACTCTATTTACCCTGCAATAAAACTACTCGAAAAAGACGTAGCACACCTCGTTGAAACCCTTAAATGGAAGCAATAAAAATAGAAAAAAACCATATTTTTTAGTTTAAAAAAAGATTTTTTTGTATTTTGCGAACTTAAATAATCAAATTTTAAACTTATGAGAAAACTATTATTAGTTGCAATTTCATTTTTATTTAGCACTGTTTTGTTTGCACAAACCGTAGTTAAAGGAAATGTGAAAGATGCAAAATCAGGAGAACCATTACCTGGAGTTAATATTAAAGTTGTAGGAAAATCTTTAGGTTCTACAACCGATTTTGATGGTAATTATACTTTGACCATTAAACAAGATCCTCCTTTTAAAGTGGAATTCACAACTTTAGGATATGCAAAACAAACCGTAGAGATTACTAGTAAAAATCAAACAGCAGATGTTTCTTTAGAAGAAAACGCTTCGGTTTTAGACGAAGTAGTAGTATCTGCATCAAGAACACCAGAAAGTGTTAGAGAATCACCAGTAACCATTGAAAGAATGGATATCAGAGCTATAAAAGCAGCTGCATCACCAAGTTTTTATTCTAGTCTAGAAAATTTAAAAGGTGTTGATGTAAACACCAGTAGTTTAACGTTTAACTCTGTTAACACTCGTGGTTTTGCAACTTATTCAAATACTCGTTTTGTACAATTAATTGATGGTATGGATAACGCATCACCTGCTCTTAACTTTGTTATGGGTAATTTAGTTGGTATAAACGAATTGGATGTAAACTCTGTAGAATTACTACCTGGAGCTTCCTCTGCACTATATGGAGCAAATGCATTTAATGGTATTTTGTTTATGACTAGCAAGAATCCTTTTGATCATCAAGGAATTAGCTTTTATGGTAAAAAAGGAGTTACTTCTTCTAAAGCATTAGGAACAAATCCATATCACGATTTTGGTGTGCGTGTAGCACATGCTTTTTCTGAAAAATTTGCTGCTAAAGCATCTTTTTCTTATTTACAAGGTACAGATTGGGTAGGAACTGACACGAATAATTACCAAAATGTTGGTGCTGGTTATGCAAATGTAATTCACGAACAAGGATCCTCGTTAACACATGATGGATTAAACATCTATGGTGATGAGATAACAACTTCTGTAACACCTTTTGGGAACATCCATAATGTTGCTCTTTATCTTGAAAGCATAAATCAATTACCTGCAGGAGCTAGTAATTTAGTGCCAGATGACGATGTTGCGATTACAGGTTATAAAGAAACAGATTTAACAGATCACCTAGCGAAAAGTATAAAATTTGACGCATCCTTAAATTGGAGACCAACTGGCAATGATTTAGAAATTGTATTTAATTCTCGTGTTGGAATGGGTAACACTATTTACCAAGGAACAGATAGATACCAATTAAAAGATTTTATGATGTTTCAAAATAAATTAGAAATACGTAATAATAATTTCTTTTTAAGAGGGTATATCACAGCTGAAGATGCTGGTAATTCATACGATATGAATTTTGCTGGAATTAATTTATCGAAAGCAAATGCTAGCAAATGGTTTGGTACTTACGCAGGTAATTACGCCTTAGCTTCTTTAGGTGGTGCTAATAACGATCAAGCTCATGCTATTGCTAGAATTGAAGCAGATAAAACAATGCTAAAACCTGGTACTCCTGAATTTGAAGCAGAATTCAACCGTATATTAAACGACCCTGATGTAACCACAGGAGCAAAATTTGTGGATAACACTAAAATGTATGTAGGTGAAGGTAATTACAATTTTAAATCCTTATTAAATGATGCAATGGATTTACAAGTTGGAGGTTCGTACAGAAAATATTCACTAAATTCAAGCGGAACTATTTTTACAGATAGCGACGGGCCAATTAATTATGGTGAGTATGGAGCATACGTTCAAGCTATTAAGAAATTTATGGATGACCGTTTAAAATTAACAGCTTCTGTTCGTTATGATAAGGCACAAAATTTTGACGGAAATCTATCTCCTCGTTTATCTTTCAACTATGCTGCCGGAGATAAAAAACAACACAACATTAGAGCTTCTTTTCAAACAGGATTTAGAAATCCAACCACACAAGATCAATACATTGGTTTAAATGCTGGTCCAATTATTTTAGTTGGTTCGGCTGAGGATAACTTAGACAAACCTTTATCAGGACAACCACTAGCTACAGGTAGAGATGCATATAACAATGCTTACACACTAACTTCTGTACGAATATTTTCCCAAACACATATTCCAGCAGATTTAAAAGCAGCAAACGGAACAGGTATTACTCCTCTAGTAAGACCAGAACAAGTAACTGCTTTTGATATAGGATATCGTGGTAAAGTAAAACAATTTACATTAGACATCAATGCATACTATAATATATATGATGGATTTATCTCTAACACAAGAGTAGTAACTCCAATAGGTGGTTCTGTTACAGATGCCTCAGGAATTATGGCTTTAGCAGGAGGAAACTCTCAAGCATTCCAATTATATACAAATTCAAAAGCAGAAATATCTTCTTATGGAGCTGTTTTTGGTTTAAGTACGAGAGTAGCGGATAATTACAGAATCGGTTTAAATTACACCTATGCTAAATTAAATTTTGACCAATCAACTGACCCTGATTTTAGTGCAGGATTTAACACACCTGAACACAAAGTAAAATTCTCTATTGCAAACCCTAAACTATACAAAAACTTAGGATTTAATGCAAACGTACGTTGGAGTGACCAATACCTTTGGGAAGCAACCGCAGCAAGTGGCAAAATTGATGCAAGAACTGTTGTGGACGCTATGTTAAACTACAATGTACCTAAATGGAAATCTGTTTTTAAAATTGGAGGAGCTAACTTAGGTGGTAAAGAATATGTAAGTTCATTAGGAGGAGGTTCAATAGGATCTCAATACTTTGTATCTTGGACAATTAATAACTAAAAAATAGAACACATGAAAAAAATATTTAATATTAAAACGCTATTTTTTGTAGCAATTGCATCATTCATTTTTACCTCGTGTACAGATGATGACTATCAAAAACCTGTAGAAGGAACATCTGATATTCCTGTTATAGCAGGAAATGCAGATTTCTCTACTTATGTTGCTGTAGGAAATTCTTTAACCGCAGGTTTTACAGATGGAGCACTATTTATTAAAGGACAAGAAAATTCCATACCAAATTTAGTAGCTAATAAATTTGCCATGGCAGGTGGTGGAGATTTCACACAACCTTTAATGGCTGATAATAATGGAGGATTATTATTAGGAGGAGCACAAATCCAAAGCCAAAGATTATATTTCGATGGAAGTGGACCAGCTTTAATTTCTGATACACCAACAACGGATATCGTAAATGTAGCTTCTGGACCGTTTAACAATATGGGGGTTCCTGGCGCTAAGAGTTATCATTTAGGCTTTAGTGGTTATGGAAATATTGCAGGAGTTGGCGTATATGCAAACCCTTATTTCGTAAGAATGGCATCCTCTCCAGCAGCAACTGTTATTGGCGACGCTGTATCTCAAAACCCAACATTCTTTTCTCTATGGATTGGATCAAATGATGTCTTAAGATACGCTTTAAATGGTGGAGATGGTACAGATCAAACAGGTAACTTTGACCCTACAACTTACGGAGATGCGGATATTACAGATCCAAATGTGTTTGCAAATGTATATAGTCAATTAGTTGACGGATTAACTGCTAACGGTTCAAAAGGTGTAATCTTAAATTTACCAGACATTACTGCAATACCTCATTTTACGACTGTTCCTTATAACCCAGTACCATTAGATGCTGAAACAGCACAATTATTAAACGGTGCATTTGTTCAATATAATGGAGGAGTAGAGCAAGTATTAGCTGGTTTTGTAGCAGCAAACGCTATAACTCAAGAAATGGCTGATGCTGAATTGGCAAAACGTACTATTCATTTTGAAGCTGGAGAAAATAATGCAGTTACTATCGTAGATGAAGATTTAATGGATTTAACAGCTTATGGAATTCCTAATTACAGACATGCCACGGCAGCTGATTTGTTAGTTTTACCTAGTAAATCTGTTATTGGTACACAGGTGAATAATAATCCACAATTGATTAATGGAGTATCTGTTCCTTTAGCCGATAAATGGGTGTTAACTCCAAATGAACAAACAGCAATTCAAAATGCTATTACATCGTATAACACAACAATAGAAGCCGTTGCAACAGCAAAAGATTTAGCTTTTGTAGATGTAAATACTATGATGAATGATTTAGCAACAGGTATTCAATTTGATGAATTTACCATGACTAACCAATACATATTTGGAAATACATTCTCGTTAGACGGTGTACATCCAACGGAAAGAGGAAATGCTTTTATAGCAAACGCAATTTTAAAAGCAATAGATACTAAATACGGCTCAAATTTTGAAGCGTCTGGCAATTTGAATAAAGCAAAAGATTTTGTTACACAATATCCTGCTACTATTCAATAAATAGTTTTTCAAACAAATAAAAAACACACCAATATTTTGGTGTGTTTTTTTTGTTTATACTATCTCCTACTCATATAGATGTTTAAATAATACAGTAAGGTAACTAAAGAGGAAAGTGCAGCTACAACATAGGTTCTTGCAGCCCATTTCAGAGCATCTTTAGCTGCTTCGTGCTCTGTTTCAGTAACCATTTGTTTATTTTCTAACCAAGCTAAAGCACGATTACTAGCATCGTATTCCACAGGAAGTGTAACAAAACTAAACAATACCGTTGCAAAAAACAATACAATTCCAACTAATAAAAGTTGCGGAAACATATTTACAGTAAAAATTCCTGCAATTAAAATAAACTGTGCAAATTTTGCTGAAATCTGTACTGTTGGTACCATTTTACTTCTAAACTGTAACCAACTATAACCTATTGCATGTTGTATTGCATGACCACACTCGTGAGCTGCAACAGCTGCGGCTGCAACACTACGCTCATTATAAACTGCTTCACTTAAATTTACGGTCTTGTCCGAAGGGTTATAATGATCCGTTAAACGACCACGAACAGAAATCACTTTTACATCATAAATACCATTATCTATCAGCATTTTTTCAGCAATTTCTTTACCACTCATACCATTTTGCATCGGAATTTTTGCGTACTTTTTAAACGTACTCTTTAACTTTCCTTGTACCAATACTCCAACTAAACTGATTAATCCTATTAAAATATATCCACTCATAATTTTTAATTTTTAATACTTTTTTAAATTCATAAATCTTACTTTTACAGCAGCATAAATTATACCATAAAATATAGTTGACAAAATGACAACAAAAACAAATATACTCATTATTTATACAGGAGGAACAATTGGTATGGTAAAGGATTATAAAACCAATTCATTATTACCATTCGATTTTAGTAATTTACGGAATAGAATTCCTGAATTAAATCAACTAGATTGTAATATAAAAACAATTACTTTTGAAAAACCAATAGACTCTTCCAATATCAGTCCAAAATATTGGATTAAAATTGCTACTATTATAGAAGAAAATTATGAAAAAGCTGATGGATTCGTTGTTTTAAGTGGAAGCGATACCATGGCATACTCCGCTTCTGCCTTAAGTTTTATGTTTGAAAATTTAAGCAAACCAGTTATTTTTACAGGATCGCAATTACCAATAGGTGATTTACGAACCGATGCTAAAGAAAATGTCATCACGGCAATCCAAATAGCATCAGCAAGAAAAAACAATAAGCCCATTATTAATGAGGTTTGCCTATATTTTGAATACAAATTATATAGAGCAAACAGAACAACAAAATTAAATGCAGAGCATTTTGACGCCTTTAACTCGCCAAATTTTCCACATTTAGCTGAAAGTGGCGTACACCTAAAATTTCAAAAACACCTACTAATAAAAAAAAGGACAAATAAAATACTCAAAATAAGAAAAAAATTGGATGAAAATATTGTAATCCTAAAACTATTTCCTGGAATTTCTTTAAAAGTAATAGAAACCATTTTAAATATTGAAGACCTAAAAGGTGTTATTTTAGAAACTTATGGCTCTGGAAATGCTCCAACTGACAAAAAATTTA
>CAMZLT010000007.1 GCA_947311745.1 uncultured Flavobacteriaceae bacterium
AATATTTTCCACTACTTCGTAAGTATAAACTAGATAATCTACTGCAATGAAATTAAACCTACGCTTGAATTCTTCCCAAAAAGTAATTTCTGCAAAAAAGGTAAAAACAAAGATTAAAATTCCGATAAAGTAGCTAAAATTAATGATGATTTTATCTAGCAACGAACCGTAAAATCGTTTTGGAAAAAGCAATAAATATAATGAAAAAGGAATTGCAAAAAAAGAAATTACGCCTAAATCAAAAAACAATCCTGTTAAAAAAGTTCTGAAAAAGGAAAGGATACTAAAATCTATTTCGTTAAAAGACCAAATATAAAATATAAAACGGATAACAAAAGAAATTACCAAAAAAGTAAGTACATACATTTTTAATAAGGAAAATCGTTTTGGAAATAATCTATTCATAAGGTGTAATTTTATTCTTTTGTGTGTAATAATCGTGTTAGTTTTATAGAAATATCTAATAAAATAATTTTAGCATTTCCGTTACGTTCGATATGGTAAATTGCATCGTTTAATGTATTGCTAATTTCCATAATATTGTTTCCGTGTACAAACGGAGCAAATTTTTTCAAATCAAAATTAGGTGTAGTGGTTTCTAAATATACCAATTTGTTGGCTTTATAATTTAATAACATAGCTTGTCTGAAAAAATGCAAACAATAATGCAAAAATTGTTTCTGGTTTTCTCTACCTGATGCTGCAATTTCATGGCTCCAAGTTATTAAATCCTCAATTACCGAAGCATTTCCTTTTGCTCTAAATGCAGCACGAATCCAAGTTATAAACCATTTTTCAAAAAGTTGATCTTTGCTATCAGTTTGTAAAAGATGTAATGCTTTATTAAAATTTCCGTTTGCTTGATGTGCAATTTTTATTGCTTGTTTTTCGGTAATTTGATGCTTTTCTACTAAAGTTTGCACTATATTTACTTCACTAACTTTAGGGAAATGCAATACTTGACATCGAGATAATATGGTTTTTATTATTTGTCCTTCATCCTCGGCAATTAAAATAAAAACCGTTTTTTCTGGCGGTTCTTCTATTAATTTTAAAAGCAAATTTGCAGCAGTATCGTTTAATTTTTCTGCCATCCAAATTATGGCAATTTTATAACCACCTTCAAAAGATTTAACGCTAATTTTTTTTGAAATTGCAGCAGCTTCGGCCTTATTAATAATTCCTTGTTTGTTTTCAACACCTAAAAATTGCATCCAATTAAACAAGCTTCCATACCTATTTTGCTGTACAAATTCTCGCCAATCGGATAAAAATAAATCACAAACAGGATCTTTTTTTACCTTAGTTGTCGTTACAATAGGAAAAGAAAAATGTAAATCTGGATGTGTTAATTTTTCACATTTTATATTACAAGCACTTTTATTTACTGCTGTATTACATAAAATATATTGTGCATATGCAATTGCCATTGCCAAAGTACCTGAACCTTTCGATCCAACAAACAATTGAGCATGCGGAATCCTATTTTCATCAACCGTTTTGGTTAAATAGGATTTTATATTTTCTAAACCTATTATTTTATCGAAATACATAAAGCAAAAATAGTATTTTTAAAAACCTTTATGGCTAATTTATTAAAAAGTTATAAAACCTGTAGATTAAACGCATTTTAACGACAAAAAATTTATCCATAAATTAAAATTTTAAAATAACTTTTTATTTGGTATATTTACCGATTAAAATAGCTTTTGTTTTTTTTAGAAATTGAAAAAGAATAATTAAACGAAATAAAAAACTTAAGCATTTAGTAATCAAAAAAATAAAAAATATAATATGAGTTGTACAACTTGTAGTACAGATAAAACAGGAATCCCAAAAGGATGCAAAAGTAACGGAACTTGTGCTTCTGGAGGTTGTGAAAAACTTTCGGTGTACGATTGGTTAGGAAATATGACCTTGCCAAGCAATCAAAAAAAGTTTGATATTGTCGAAATTCGATTCAAAAATGGTAGAAAAGAATTTTACCGAAATGAAAAAAATCTTTCGGTATGTATGGGTGATGTAGTTGCAGTTGCAGCGAAATCAGGACACGATATTGGTGTGGTTTCTTTAACAGGTGAATTGGTTAAAATTCAAATGAAAAAGAAAAAAGTTTCCACCAAAAGTGAAAACATCCTTCAAATTTACAGAAAAGCTAGTCAAAGAGATATTGAAATTTGGCAAGAATCTAGAGAAAAAGAATCCGATGTACAACGAAAATCAAGATTGATTATTTCTAGGTTAAAACTAAAAATGAAACTTAGTGATGTTGAATTTCAAGGTGATGGAAAAAAAGCAACTTTTTATTATACTGCCGATGATCGTGTAGATTTTAGAATGTTAATTAGAGAACTTGCCTCTACTTTTAATATTCGTATTGAAATGAAACAAGTTGGTCTTAGACAAGAAGCAGCAAGGCTTGGTGGGATTGGATCCTGCGGAAGAGAGCTTTGTTGTTCTACTTGGTTGACTGATTTTAGAAGTGTAAAAACCGATGCTGCTCGTTACCAACAATTATCCCTAAATCCTTTAAAACTTTCAGG
>CAMZLT010000008.1 GCA_947311745.1 uncultured Flavobacteriaceae bacterium
CAAAGCGATATTGTCGTGATATAAATCTGTTGTAAAGTTAGTATAAATAATTTATTATTACAAGCAAATTTGATAACTTTTTGTAGCTTTTATATCTGATTCATGTGATGTTGTAAGGTAATTTACTATTTATTCATCCAAATTTCAAAAGATTTTTCAGCTTGTAATTTTAGCATTTCTAAGCCGTTTTTTATAGTTGCTCCTTGCTTTTTTCCTTTTTCTAAGAATAATGTTTCTTTTGGATTGTAAATTAAATCGTATAAAAGATGTTCTTTTGTTAAAAATAAATATGGAATTTTAGGAGCATGCTCTGTATTTGGAAATGTACCAACAGGAGTACAATTTATAATAATAGTATATTCGTTTAGGATGTTTTTTGTTATATCAGTATATGAAAATTGATTGGAATTAGGCGTTCTAGATACTTCTTTAAATGAAATATTTAATTTTTTTAAAACAAATTTTATTGCTTTTGAAGCACCACCAGTACCTAAAATCAATGCTTTTTTGTGTGTAGATTTTAAAAGTGGCTCTAATGATTTTTCAAAACCGTAACAATCGGTATTATAGCCTTTTAAATACGTATTGTCTACAATTTTAACAGTATTTACTGCACCGATTTCATTCGCAATTGCATCTACATCATCTAAATAGTTAAATATTTTTTCTTTATATGGAATGGTTACATTAAAACCAATTAAATTTTCAATTGTATTATTTAACAATATTGGTAATTCCGAAATGGTTGGAATATCAAAATTTTGATATTTAAAAGGTAAATTTTCGGATTTAAATTTTTCTGAAAAATAATTTTCCGAAAAAGAATACGATATATTTTTTCCTAAAAGTCCGAACAAATTTTTCATATATTTACTTGATTTTATTTCCTTTGCGTTCTATCCAAACCAATACACTAATTCCTATTAAAATAAATACAATTGCAATATAGGTTTCTGTTGCTGTAAAATCAGGAAAATACCGTTGGTAATTACTTAAAATTTTATTTCCAGAACTGTCTAAAACAAACGAATCATTATGCATTTTATAAATTTTAGATTTCCATGGCCAAACATTACCAAGCGAACCAGTTATAAATCCTAAAATAATTGCCGTAACAATATTATGCCAACGTTTTAAAACAAAGTTTAAAATATGAGATGTTATAACCAATCCAAAAGCCGAACCAGTAGAAAATGCACCAATAATTTTTAAGTATTTAATACGTTCAGGGTTGTTTATAAATTCAAAATTACCTGTAAATATTTCGCTAATTGTTTTTGCTAATACATTTACAGAATCCACTAAAAGCAACACATAATTGCCTAATAAAATTAAAATAAACGAACCTGAAAGACCTGGTAATGTCATACCAGAAACACCAATAATTCCACATAAAAACACAAAAGCTAAATTATCGTTTTCTTTAGCAGGAGGAAGTAAGCTAATGGCAATACCTAATGCTATTCCAATAAAAATATAGTAGTTACACTTTACGGAATAATCTTTGAAATTTTTGGCAATATAATATACAGAACCTATTATTAATCCGAAAAATAGACTCCAAACATATAGTTCGTAATTTTTTAATAGAAAGTCTAAAAATAAAGAAACAGTAAAGTAACTAAACAGACTTCCTGAAAAGATAATTACTAAAAAATGAGCATTTGTATAGGTGAAAAAGCTTTTAAATCGTCCGTTTAATACTAATTTTAGAGATTTGTAATTTATTTTATTAAATGAATAAATTAATTCCTCGTAAAACCCAGTTACAAAAGCTACAATTCCACCAGAAACACCAGGAACTTTATTTGCAGCACCCATTGCTAATCCTTTTAAAAATAGAATAATTTTATCTTGTAGGGTTCTTGTTTTTTGTAATTCCATTTTAATTTTTTACGGCATTTACAATTTTAATACATTCCATTGCTTCTTTAACGTCGTGAACACGTAAAATAGAACTTCCGTTTAGTAAAGCAATAGTGTTGCTAACACTTGTTGCATTTAGCATTTTATCAGGAGTGCTATCTAAGAGTTTGTATAACATAGATTTTCTTGATGTTCCTGTTAGTAAAGGTAAATTAAATTGTTTGAAAAAATCTAAATTAGTAAGAATTTGATAATTATGTTGTATCGTTTTTCCGAAGCCAAACCCAACATCTAAGATTATATCGTTAACTTGTAATTTTTTTAATTCAGAAATTTTTTCAGAAAAAAAAGAAAATATGTCCATAACAACATTGTTATATGTTGGATTATTTTGCATGTTTTTAGGAATCCCTTGCATGTGCATTAAAACATACGGAACTTGATATTTTGCAACCGTTTTAAACATTTCTTTGTCTAAATTTCCTCCCGAAATATCGTTAATCATACAGCCACCTAAATCCAAACATTCTTTTGCAACTTTAGAGCGAAACGTATCTATAGAAATAATTATTTCAGGAAATTCGTTACTTAATTTTTTAACAATAGGTGTAATACGCTTTACTTCTGTTTCTATAGAAATATTTGTAGCGTTTGGTTTAGAAGAATATGCTCCGATATCAATAAAAGAGGCACCTTGTTGTAACATTTTTTCCGTTTGAAGCAATATTTCCTTATCGGAAGAATATTTTCCTCCATCAAAAAAAGAATCTGGCGTTACATTTAAAATTCCCATAACTTTAGGAGAATCTAAATGTATTAATTTTCCATTGCAATTAATAGTCATTAGCTTAAATAAATATACTTGCAAACATAGTTTAAAATCTGTTTTAAAAAATAACGATTACCATTTTTTTTTAGCTTTTTAGTGTTTTATTCGTATAATCAAAGCTTAAATTATATCTTTGCGTAAAATCAAAATAAAATTGAAAGAAATGGCTTATACTAATTTAGTAGTAACAAAAGAAAATAAGATAGCAACTATAACAATTAATCGTCCTAGTAAATTAAATGCTTTAAATAAGGCTACCTTAGAGGAGTTAAACAAAGCATTCTCTTTATTAGAAAAAGATGAGGAAACAAAAGTAATTATTTTAACAGGAAGTGGTACAAAAGCTTTTGTTGCAGGAGCGGATATTTCTGAATTTGCAGATTTTAATGTTGCCGAAGGAGCAGATTTAGCAAGAAAAGGGCAAGAATTAGTTTTTAATTTTATCGAAAATTTAAGCAAACCTGTTATTGCTGCAATAAACGGATTTGCACTTGGTGGAGGTTTAGAGTTAGCAATGGCTTGTCATTTTAGAATAGCAAGTGATACTGCAAAAATGGGATTGCCCGAAGTTTCGTTAGGTGTAATTCCTGGTTATGGAGGGACGCAACGATTAGCACAATTAGTTGGTAAGGGTAAAGCTATGGAAATGATTATGACAGCAAATATGTTGAATGCAGTAGAAGCAAAGGAATATAAATTAGTAAATCACGTTGTAGCAATTGATGAATTACTTCCGTTTTGTGAAAAAATAGCTAGTAGAATTAGTAAAAATTCATCCCAAGCAATTCAATCTGCAATTAAGGCTATTAATGCCAATTTTGATAAAACAAAAAACGGTTTTGAAGTAGAGATAACCGAATTTGGAAACTGTTTTGGAACAGATGATTTTACCGAAGGGACAACTGCTTTTTTAGAAAAACGAAAGGCAAATTTTAAGTAAAAATTTATTTTTTATAAAAAATATTGTTATCTTTGTGGCAAGGGGAATTTTTAAAAAGGAAACTTTTTAAAAGAAATTGTAATAGTAATGTCAGATGAATTTAAAAAACCAATAATATTGGACAAAGAAATAATATTAGATCCAACAAAGGAAATAATGAGTAAAACAGATGCAGAAGGAATTTTTGAATTTGTTAATGAATACTTTGTAGAGGTTAGTGGTTATGAAGAATATGAGCTGTTAGGGAAATCTATGCATTGTACACAGCATCCAGATATGCCAGATGTGATTTTTAAAATGCTTTGGGAAAAATTATTACAAAAGCAAAATTTTAAAATTTTAGTTAAAAATTTAGCAAAAGACGGTAAATATTATTGGGCAATTTCTGATTATGCTTTTAAAGACGATGAAAACGGAAACCTTATTGCAATTTATAACAGAAGGAAGATTGCTACAAGAGAAGCGATTGCATATTTTGATAAATTATATGCAAAGTTAAAAGATATAGAAAAAGAAAGTGGTTTTATTTATTCTGAAAAATATTTAGAGGGTCATTTAGAAGAACAAGGGAAAACAATTGAAGAAATTTTATCGAATTTCCAACCTAACATACAAGTTCAGACTACACCTGTTACTACAAATCAAGTTGAAATGCCTACACAACCAACATCTACAATGGATGCTATGCTGCAAAAAACAGAAGAGCCAATGCAAATTATAGACAATACTGTTGTTGAAGGGAATATATCTATAAAAGATCGTTTAGCAAGAATTAAGGCTTTACAAGAACAAACAAAATTGGCTTTAAGCAAAAGTTTAGAAACTAAAAAAGTAACAACACCTCCTACTTTTGTTCCTAAAGTTGCTCCAATACAACCGCAAATTCAAAAAACTGTAGAACCACCAATTCAGAATGAGGTAGAAAAAATCGAAAAAAAACCGAAAAAAGCTGGTTTGTTTCAAAAACTTTTTGGAAAAACGGAAGAGGAACTAGAGGCAGAAAAAAACCGAAAAAAATAATTTTTATTGATATAGCAATAATTTGATGCACTTATCATTTCAAAAGAGAAACGACCAAAGCAATTCGTTAATTTAAAGCAATACTTTTATCAAGTCAATGGTAAAAGATTGTCTATTCGTTTTTGTCAGACTCATTGTAAGAACTTTTATG
>CAMZLT010000009.1 GCA_947311745.1 uncultured Flavobacteriaceae bacterium
TATTTCAGTTAAAAAAATATTACCCAAATTTATATGCAGATTTACAAAGAAAACAATTTGAAGTAATGCAAGAATGCGTAAAAGAAAACTTAAAAAGAGGCATTCGTTTAGATATGTTTAGAAAAGATTTAGATATCGATTTCATAACACGTATTTATTTTGTTGGTGTTACCTCTATAAAAGATGTAGATTTATTTCCAACCGCAAAAGAAAATATGAAAAATCTAATGACCAATTATTTAGATTACCACATTAGTGCAATTGCAACCCAAAAAGGACAAAAAATAGTAACGGAATTAATTAAAAAGTAAGATGAAAAAAACAATAATTTATATATTTTTAGGTATATCATTTTTTGGAAACGCACAAAATTCGTATAATTTAACAGAAGCTATTGCCTTTGCAACAGAAAATGCATATGTCATTAAAAATGCCAAATTAGATATTGATAAAGCACAAAAAAAGAAATGGGAAACCACGACAATGGGTTTACCACAAATTAACGGAAGTGTAGATTATCAAAATTTTCTAAAGCAACCTGTTTCGCTACTTCCTGCTGAAATATTTGGAGGTCCTACAGGAACGTTTGCAGAAGTTTCTTTTGGTACTAAGCAAAATCTTAATGCAAGTGCTACATTATCGCAATTACTTTTTGACGGTTCGTATCTTGTAGGTTTACAATCTGCAAAAGTATATCTTAAAATTTCCGAACTAACTAAAGAAAAAACAAAAATAGGTATTAAAGAAGCTGTAATAAATGCCTACGGAAATGTTTTGCTTGCTAAAGAAAGCATTCAAATTTTAGAAAGCAATTTAAAATTAATGACTAAAAACATTCAAGATACCAAAAAAATATTTGAAAATGGTTTTGCCGAAGAACAAGATGTAGAGCAATTACAAATAACAAAATCCAGCATTGAAAGTCAACTAAGCAACGCAAAACGAATGCTAAGCCTTGCAAAAAATATGCTTAAATTAACTATGGGGATTTCTATGAACGAAACCATAACTTTAAAAGATACGTTAGACATTTTAGCATTACAAAGCTCAGACTTAGAACTTACAATACAAGATTTTAATATAGATAATCACATTGATTATAAAATGGAAAAAAATGCCATTCATGCAAAAGAGTTACTTTTAAAATTAGAAAAAAGTAAATATTTACCTTCCTTATCTACTTTTGTAAATATTGGCACAAAAGCTAACAACGATAAATTTACCTTTACCAATACCAATCAACGATGGTTTGCTTCGTCTATATTTGGTGTTAGCTTAAATGTTCCTATTTTTAGTAGTTTCAAACGAAAATCCAGAGTTGCACAAGCCAAAATTGCACTAGAACAAGAAAAAACAAATCTTACTGAAATAGAACAAAAACTACAACTACAAGTAGCAAATGCAAAAAACAGCTACCAATTTGCCTTAGACAATTTAAAAATAGCAAAAGACAGAATGGCCTTAGCAGAACGCATAGAAAAGAAAGAGAAAATTAAATTTTTTGAAGGCGTTGGCTCTAGTTTTAACCTAACACAAGCACAAGCACAATTATTTTCCACACAACAAAATTACTTACAAGCAATTGTAAATATCATTAGCACAAAAGCAAAATTAGAAACGGCTCTAAATATAAAATAAAATGAAAAAAGTACTATTTATATGCAGTTTTTTGATACTACAATCTACTTTTTCGCAAGATATTGTAGGCAAATGGAAAATTATTAGCGATCGCACAAAGCGCATAAATTCGCTTATTGAAATCTATAAAAAAGACAACCTATACTACGGAAAAATACTATTACTTCCAAATAAAAAAAATATCGATAAATGCCAAAGTTGCAAAGGCAAATATCACAATGTAGATTTAAAAGGTTTAGAAATTCTAACAAATCTTGAAAAAACAAAAGAAAAACTCTACGAAAATGGTAAAGTGCTAGATCCTGAAAATAATAAAACCTATAGTTGCTATATCCAACTTTTAACGAAAGACAAACTAAAAATAAGAGGATATATCGGTTTTTCCATATTTGGAAGAACACAATATTGGTATCGCTTGGATAAAAACGAGGAAACCAAATTATTACAACAACTAACTAAAAACGAAATAAAATGAAAACAGCACTAATTACAGGAGCTTCTAGCGGAATTGGTAAAGAAACTGCTTTTGTTTATGCAAAAAACAACTATAATATAGTTTTAGTTGCTAGACGTTTAGAAAAATTAAACAAAATAAAAGCTAAAATTCAAACAACATATAACGTAAAAGTTACGGTTATAAATATGGATTTATCTGTCTTAAATGCAGCCGAAAACTTGTATAAAAAAGTAAGCGATTTAGACATAAAAATAGACGTATTAATCAATAATGCAGGTTTTGGATTACACGGAAATTTTATAGATGAGGATAGCCAAAAACAAGAGCAAATGTTAGTTCTTAATATGATAACACTAACCAAATTATGCCAATTATTTGCTAAAGATATGATAAAACATAAAGGTGGAAATATTGTAAGTATTGCTTCTACAGCAGCATTTCAGCCAGTACCAAGTTTAGCAACGTATTCTGCAACAAAATCCTATGTGCTAAATTTTAGCGAATCAATTTCCTTTGAATTGAAAAATAAAAATGTATTTGTTACTGCCATTTGCCCAGGAGCAACACAATCGGAATTTGGTGTCGTTGCAGGGTTTAGTGAAAATGCCGATTTCTTTAAAAAAACACCAACAGCTAAAGAACTTGCTAATTTTATTTTTAAAGCTATGCAACGAAAAAAAACAAGCACTATTCACGGATTTAAAAATTGGTTCTTAGCTTTTTCAGGAAGGTTTGCACCAAGAAAACTAACGACATATATCGCATATAAAGTAATGAATTAATCAAAACACAAACAAACCTTAATATATACATAAACTCTACGAAAACACATAAATCATGATAAAAAAAATAAGCATATTAATAATTATAAGTATTCTTATAATTTCGTGTAAAAAGGAAGTAAAACCACTTCCAAATTCTATAAAAGCACTAAAAATAAAAAAAATAAAAATTGAAAAATCTAAAGATAGTATTAATGCAATTCTTGCTAAAATAGACGAAAAAATTACTGCTTTAGACACTTTAAAAAAACCGCAAATTGTAACCGTTTTAGCCATAAAACCAACCGAATTTGATCACTACATTTCTATCCAAGGAAATACCGCAACCGATAAAAATGTAATTGTAAGACCAATGGCTAGTGGTATAATTACTAAAGTGTATATTACCGAAGGACAACGTGTTACAAACGGTCAAACACTTATGCAGTTAGATGATGCTATTCTTAAAAATTCTATTGCCGAAATTGAAAACCAATTGCTATTAGCAAAAACAACTTTTGAACGTCAAAAAAGACTTTGGAATCAGAAAATTGGTTCTGAAATGCAATTTTTACAAGCAAAAACAAACAAAGAAGCCTTAGAAAAGAAAATAAACACCTTACAATCACAACTAAAGAATTATAAAATTAAAGCTCCATTTTCTGGAATTATTGAAAATGTAATTGCTAAAAAAGGCGATTTAGCTTCACCACAAACACCAGCACTTCGCATTATTAATTTACATAAAATGTATATCGAATCAGATGTTTCTGAGGATTATTTAAAATCTATTAAAAAAGGAAATAGTGTTTCTGTAGATTTTCCTTCGCTTGGCGAAAAATTAGAAACCAAAATTTCGCAAGTAGGAAATTATATAAATCCAGCAAACCGAAGTTTTAAAATCCGAATTAATATTCCTAATAAAAAAGGAACTATCAAACCAAACCTTTTAGCAGATATTAAAATTAAAGATTACCAAAGCAAAAATGCTATCGCTATACCAAGTAATCTTGTGCAAATTGACGAAAA
>CAMZLT010000010.1 GCA_947311745.1 uncultured Flavobacteriaceae bacterium
ATTGGTAACGGATTTGGAATTTTTAAAGCCTATGTTACACGTGTTGGTTCAGATCCTTTTCCTACAGAATTATTTGATGAAAACGGAGAACGAATGGCTAAAATTGGTCATGAATTCGGAGCAACAACAGGCAGACCAAGACGTTGCGGATGGTTAGATTTAGTGGCTTTAAAATATGCAGTAGAAATAAATGGTGTTACGCAATTAGCAATGATGAAATCCGATGTTTTATCAGGTTTTGATACGTTAAAAGTGGCTAAAAGTTATTTGTACAAAGGACAAGAAATTACACATTTCCCTTATAATATTGAAGCAGAGAATGTACAACCAATTTATACCGATTATACAGGTTGGCAAAAAGATATTACCGAAGTTACAAATTACAATAATTTACCAGGAAACCTTAAAGCATATATCAATATGATTGAGGAATTTGTAGGTGTCCCTATTAAAATTGTTTCGGTTGGGCCAAATAGAAAACAAACTATTTTTCGCTAATGGATACATTTGTTAAAATAACCGAACAAGATTCTAATTATAACCATTTAGAAAAGATGGAAGTAAGCGAATTATTGCAAAATATCAATAATGAAGATAAAAAAGTTGCTTTAGCGGTTGAAAAAATAATTCCGCAAATTGAAAAAATAGCACTGAAAATTGTTGCAAAAATGAAAGTAGGAGGAAGGCTGTTTTATATCGGAGCAGGAACTAGCGGCAGACTTGGCATTTTAGACGCAAGCGAATGTCCTCCAACTTTTGGTGTATCAGATAATATGGTTATAGGATTAATTGCAGGTGGAGATAAAGCCATTCGAAAAGCTGTAGAAAATGCAGAGGATTCTACGAAACAAGGTTGGAAAGATTTGCAAGAATACAATATAACAAATAAAGATGTAGTTATTGGAATTGCAGCATCAGGAACAACACCTTATGTCGTTTCTACCATTAAAAAATGCGATGAAAACGATATAACAACTTCTTGTATTACAATGAATGAAAATTCTCCTTTGCATAAAGTTGCAAAATTTCCTATCGTCTGTGTTGTAGGGCCAGAATTTGTTACAGGAAGTTCTAGAATGAAAGCAGGAACTGCTCAAAAAATGATTTTAAATATGATTTCCACTTCTGT
Organism: uncultured Flavobacteriaceae bacterium; assembly: GCA_947311745.1. Taxonomy (GTDB): domain Bacteria; phylum Bacteroidota; class Bacteroidia; order Flavobacteriales; family Flavobacteriaceae; genus S010-17. The sequence continues at coordinate 1,130 of CAMZLT010000010.1, forward strand.
AATGATACAATTAGGAAAAGTAAAAGGAAATAAAATGATCGATATGCAGCTTAGTAACGATAAATTAGTAGTTAGAGGAACAAAAATGATTGAGAAAGCTTTAAATATTAATTCTATCTTGGCTAAAAAATTATTATTACAATATGGAAGCGTACGAAATGCTATAAATAATTATACAAATGAATGATGTAAAACTTAAATTAAAAAAAGGAATAAAATACCTTTCTATAACCTTACCGTTATTATTTTTATCGCCGTTTTTTATGTTTTTAGGCTTTAGGGCAATTAATAGAAATAGAGAAATATTAGGCTATTTTTTAGTACCAATAGGATTCGTAATTGGTATTTTTGCTATAGGATTAATGATTTTAGGAATCAAAAATTTATTAGATTATCTATTTGAAAAATAATGCAACTAAAAGCTAAAATAACGAAACTGACACAATGGGAGCACTGGCCAATTTTTATGTATTACTTGCCTTTACTACCATATTATTTATATCAATCTGCAAAAAATAAAAGTTTTACTTTTTTTTTATTGACTAACCCCGCAATTCATTATTCAGGGCACGGAACAGAATCTAAGTACAAAACCATACAATTAGTTCCTAAAAAGTACCGTCCGAAATCTATATTATTAAATGAGTCTACATCTTTAAAAATAGTTTTAGAAAAGTTAAAAAATGAAGGGATATCGTTTCCGTTAATAGCAAAACCTGATTTGGGGTTTAGAGGTTTTTTGGTAAAAAAAATAAATTCCGAAAATGCTTTAAAAGCGTATTTAGATAAAAACAGTTCTGTTGCCATTATTTTACAAGAATTCATTTCTTTTCCAAAAGAATGTGGAATTTTTTACTACCGTTTACCAAACGAGAAAACAGGAAAAATAACCTCTATAACCTTAAAAAAATTCTTAACTGTTGTAGGTGATGGAAAAGCAACACTATCGGAATTAATTTTAGCAGATTCAAGAGCTTTTTTATACTACGATTTATTTAAAAAAATTCACGAAAAAAACATGAATGCGATAGTAGATTTAGATAAAGAAATAACCTTATCTGTTATCGGAAATCATTCAAAAGGCACCGAATTTTTAAATGGAAATCATTTGATTACAAAAGAGTTAGAGAAAACTTTTGATATGCTAAGTAGTGAGATTGATGGGTGGTTTTTTGGTAGGTTAGATATTAAATATCAAAATTTTGAAGAGCTGCTAAAAGGTGAAAATTTTAAAATTTTAGAAATAAACGGGATTATTGCCGAACCTACACATATTTACGATGCAACTGCAAAAAATGCAAGTTACTTTACAGCACTAAAAGAAATTAAAAAAAATTGGGAAGTAATTACAGAAATTGCGAAAACGAATAAACAAAAATTAGGTTTAGAAAATCCAAGACTCCTACCATATATAAAGGAATTGGCTTTTTTGAGACGATATACAAAAGAAATAAAAAAGCTTAACAAACAGAATTAATCAAAACATAATTTATCATTACTTTGCTGTGTTTTCTAAAAATGGAACAAAGGAAAATTCATCAAATTCGTGTTCTTCAAATTCGTTATTACTTTTTCTAATAAATAAAGTCATAATTTGTTTTTCATTACCAACAGGAATAACCAATC
>CAMZLT010000011.1 GCA_947311745.1 uncultured Flavobacteriaceae bacterium
AAATTTTTAACCTTTTGGTATTCGTTATAGGATAGATTTTTGGCAATTAATAAATATCTGTTTTTGTGTTTTTTTGCTTTTCTGAGATGTAATTCGTATTCATTAGCGGTTTTATTACCAAACATTTTTGCTAATTCTTTTGAAAGTTCTTTTATGTGTTTTTCAAAATATTTTTTAGGAATAGTAACCAAATCCATTCTAACATCGAATTTTGCAACTGATGTTGCTAATAAATTACCATCCGATGCGTAAATATTACCACGGTTTGCTGCAATTGCAAACTTTTTTATAGTTCGTTCGTTAGCATCTTTTTTGTATTTATCACCATTTATTAACTGAATAGAAACCAATTTATATACAATTAATAGAGCAAAGACAAACATCCCTATCGCAATAGGATATAATTTTTTTAATATGTTTTTCTTTTCGGTTGCCATTTTTTAATATGTTAATGTATTAATGTAACGATGTGTTAATGTAACAATGTATTTGTTTTAGTTTTTATTTTTTTATGGTTTTTAGTATGATTTTTACAGGAGGATTTTTTGATTCATACAAATTTTGATTTTCTAATTTTTTTACAATTGCAGATTGTAATTTCAATTTCATTAAATCGGAACTTGTAGAAATATGTTCTTCTCGTAATCTTTTTCGTTCTTTCGTTATTTTTGCTAAATATTGTACTTTTCTATCCACACTATGCGAACTGGCAATCATTATTAAGGCTAATGCCGTTAAAAAGATAATGAAAGTCCAATTTTTAGAAGCATCCTCATCCACTAAAAATTTACCTTTTAATATGTTATATATTTTTTGCTTCATTTTTGTGGTTTGTTTTGTTCTTTTTCTTTTTTACTCTTTATTTTTAAATGCTATTCTTAATTTGGCACTTCTGGCTCGGTTATTTTCTTTAATTTCTTTTTTGGTTGGGATTATAAATTTTCCGTCTTTTTTAAACGGAATATGTATATTTCCGTAGAAATCTTTTTCCAGTTCACCTTCAAACTTCCCTTTCTGAATCAAGCGTTTTACCAATCGATCTTCTAGAGAATGATACGAAATAACACTTAATTTGCCTCCTTCGTTTAGCAAATCTATGCTTTGAAGTAAAAAATCTTTTAGTGCATCTATCTCTTCGTTTACTTCAATTCGGATTGCTTGAAATATTTGAGCCAAAATTTTATGTTCTTTCGCTTTTGGCAAAAAGCGTTTTAGTACTTCTTTTAATTCAAAACTTGTTTCAATTTTATTTTCAATTCTAGCTTCTATTATTTGTTTTGCAATGGCTCTTGAATTTCGTAATTCGCCATATTGAAACAATATATCAGCAAGTTTTTTTTCTTCATAATAATTAATCACTTCATAAGCCGATGTTTTATCGTTTTGATTCATTCGCATATCTAATTTTGCATTAAATCGTGTTGAAAAACCTCGTTCTGCTTCGTTAAATTGGTGAGATGAAACGCCTAAATCGGCTAAAATGCCATCTACTTTTTTAACTCCGTGAAATCGTAAAAAACTTTTTATATATCTAAAATTTTCATTAATCAATACAAATCGTTCGTCATCAATAGTATTTTTAAGAGCGTCTGTATCTTGGTCAAAAGCAAATAATTTTCCGTTTTTACCTAAACGTTTTAAAATTTCTTTAGAATGGCCTCCGCCTCCAAAAGTTACATCTACATATATTCCGTCTGGTTTAATATCTAAACCATCGATACTTTCTTTTAATAAAACAGGGTTATGGTAGCTCATCTATGTCGGTATTTCCCATTACTTCTTCCGCTAAATCTGCAAAATCACCAGTAGCATCGTCAATAGCTTTTTCGTACTTATCTTTATCCCAAATTTCTAAAATTCCTACAGCCGAAGCAACTACTACTTCTTTAGAAATTCCTGCAAAAACATATAAATCTTTAGGGATTAATAGTCTTCCACTAGCGTCTAATTCTACCATTTTAACTCCTGCTGTAAACCTTCTGATAAAATCATTATTCTTTTTTTTAAAGCGATTTAGTTTATTTATGCCTTCCATCATTTTATTCCATTCTTGCATTGGGTATAATTCCAAGCAAGGTTGAAATACCGAACGCTTTAAAACAAAACCATCCTCTAAAACCTTAGATAGCTGTTTTTTTAAAGCAGAAGGCAACATTAATCTGCCTTTTGTGTCTGCTTTACATTCGTATGATCCTATTAAACTTACCACTTTGTTATTTTCATTAGTCGTTTACTGGACAAAGATACAAACTTTTCCCACTATTTACCATTTTTTACCACTTTGTTGATAACTTTATTTTTAAAATCGCAACAGTTTGATTGTTAGGTTGTTATTTGTTAATAACGTAAAATTTACTATTTTCTGAATAAGAATTAAAAGAAAAATAGTATTTTGACACAAATTAATTAACTTTGCAGCTAGATAAAACACCAAGTGTTATATGAATACAGAATTAAAAAAAGATGGTAGTTTTACCTACTTAGAGGTAGGTGAAGGGATTCCGTTAATCATTTTACATGGATTGATGGGAAATCTAAGTAATTTCAAAGGAATGTTTGACTACTTTCCTAAAAAAGGGTATCGTGTGCTAATGCCACAATTGCCAATATACGATTTGCCATTACTTAAAACAAATGTTAAAAATTTATCGAAATTTGTCAAAAATTTTGTAAAACATCTGCAATTAGAAAATTACATCCTAATAGGAAACTCTTTGGGCGGTCATATTGCTTTGTATTATGCTAAAATGAATCCAACTCAAGTAGATGGTATGATTTTAACAGGAAGTTCTGGCTTGTATGAAAATACATTAAGTGAAGG
>CAMZLT010000012.1 GCA_947311745.1 uncultured Flavobacteriaceae bacterium
AATGATGCAAGGTAAGGTTGTTTTTAATGGTGTGGTAGATACTAAAATGAATCCTTCAAAATTTGATTTAGACTTAAATATTGATAAATTTGACATTGTTAATTCTTTTTCGCAATTAGAAACTTTTAAAAAAATTGCTCCAATTGCAAAGGTATTAAAAGGAAAGTATGATTCGTCATTTAAGATAAAAGGAAATCTAAATAATGATTTTACGCCAGATTTAAATTCGCTTAGTGGAAATGCCTTAACGGAAGTGTTTGTAAATAATTTAGATGAAAATAAAAGTCCACTTTTTAGAGCCTTAACCAGTAACTTAAACTTTATTGATTTAAAAAAAATAAATTTAAAAGATGTAAAAGCAACATTAAGTTTTAAAAACGGAAAAGTGCATGTAAATCCTTTTTCCTTAAAATATAAGGATATTAAAATACGTGTTGACGGAAATCACAGTTTTGACACTTCGTTAAATTACGAAATGAAACTAGATTTACCTGCAAAGTATTTAGGTAAAGATGCTGTTGCATTATTATCTAAATTATCACCAGAGGATATGGATACAATTCGCATACCGTTATCTACAAAAATAGGAGGGAACTTAGTAAAACCAAATGTAAAGGCAAATATAAAAAAAGCCATGACAGATTTAACGTTAAAAATTGCTAAATACCAAAAAGATAGATTAGTAAATCAAGCAACAAATCAAGTTTCAAATCAGATTAATTCGGTTTTAGGAAATGTTTTAAATCCTAAAAAGAAAGATTCTATTAAGAAGGATAATAACCAAACGAATGATGTTATTAAGGATGGTGTAAACGATTTACTTAACGGAATTTTTAAAAAGAAAAAGAAAAAAAAGAAGTAGTTTTTATTGCAATTTTGATTCAATATAATTAGATATTACTTTAAAATCTATATCGTGTAAAAACCATTTCGTTTCTAAATCACGTTTAAACCAAGTAGTTTGTCGTTTAGCAAAGCGTCTGGTATTTTTTTTAATTTCCGAAATAGCAAAATCTAAGGTGAAATCACCTTCAAAATATTGAAACAATTCACGGTAACCTACGGTTTGCAAGGCGTTGAAATTTTTATTTGGTAGTAATTTTTTTGCTTCGCCTAATAGACCTTCTCGTATCATAATATCGACACGCTTATTTATTCTATCGTAAATAATTTCACGTTCTGCAGTCAAACCAATTTTTATCGGAATAAAATTTCGCTTATCTTTATCTTTATTTAAAAAGGAAGCGTACGGTTTGCCAGAACCAATACAAATTTCTAAAGCACGAATTAATCGTTGTGGATTTTCAATTGCAATGGTATTATACGATATAGGATCTAATTCTTTTAGTTGTTTTTGAAGTGTTTCCAAACCATTTTTATCTAATTCCGCTTTTAAACTTTCACGAATTTCGGGAGCTACTTTTGGAAAGTAATCCAAACCATTTAAAACAGTATTTACATATAAACCACTTCCTCCTAAAAGAATAACAACATTTGATTTTTTATGTAAATCGGTTATTTTTTGCAAGGCATCACGTTCAAAATCACCAACCGAATAGTTATCAAATATGGATATATTTTGAATAAAATGATGCTTTGCTTGTGCTAATTCTGCTTTTGACGGAACAGCAGTTCCAATTTTCATTTCTTTAAAAAACTGTCTAGAATCAGCAGAAATTATTTCGGCATTAAAATGGTTTGCTAGTTTAATTCCTAGTGTTGTTTTACCAATTGCAGTTGTACCAACAACGCTTATAACATATTTTTTTTTTAGCATTATAAACGAATAATTTTTTCTACTTTGTTATTTTTTAAATAATTATTAACCAAGTTGTTATTATGATTATCTAAAGTTTCTCTTGTAATTAAATTGTGTAGTATTTCTGGTTGATTTATTTGGTAATTTAATGCTACGAATGTATTTCCAACATATTGATTATTTTCAATTACTACTACGGATTTTTCCTCTAAATTCCTTCCTTTTAAAAGGATAATCATATTTTCATTTGAGAAAGATACAGGTTTGTAGTTATATTTTTTATAGGTATTGAATATTGGTTTATGTACAGTGCGTTCTCGATACATTTTTAAGGATGCTATTAGATCATTTCCAAGTAATTCAAAACTAATGGATTTCGTGAGAGAAACCAATTTTCTTATTTTTTTTGCTTCTCTTAAAAATAAGTTCGTAACACCTTGTTTTATATTTTTATGTTTATTGATATATAGAATTTTCCCGTTAGAATCATGCAAGTAAAATATGCCTAGTTCTGTTGGTAAATCGACTAGTAAACGAGTTAGTCTATCCGAAATTTTAAAATTTTCTAATGGTTTTAAGGTGTTCTTAATCATTATTTTATCTACATCTTTGTGCAGCAGCATTTCAAATAATTTTACTGTAGCAAAAGCATCACCTTCTGCACGGTGTCTATTAGAAACAGATATTCCTAAGTTTTTACAAATCACATCTAATTTATATTTTTCAAAATTAGGAAACATTTTTTTACTCAACGAAACTGTGCAAAGCGTATCTCTTTCGTATTCGTATCCCAAACGTCTAAATTCTGTTCGCATAATGCGATAATCAAAACTAGTGTTATGTGCAACCAATACACAACCTTCTGTAATTTCTACAATTCGTTTAGCAACCTCATGAAATTTTGGAGCATTTCGTAACATTTTATTGTTAATTCCTGTTAAATTAACAACAAAAGGCTGAATAGGTTTTTCGGGATTTACTAACGAAACGAATTTATCTACTACTTCTGTGCCATCATACTTAAAAATGGCAATTTCGGTAATTCCTTCCTCGTTAAATTTTCCTCCAGTAGTTTCTATGTCAACAATTGCGTAGATATGTTTCTTTTTTATAAGATTAATCAATTAGTAAACGTTCCGAGCGATTTGCTATTTCCCATGCAGTATGAAAAACTAATTTTGCTCTTTTTTGTAGTGCATCGTAGTCAATTTTATCTTCCGTATCGGTTGGTTTGTGGTAATCTTTATGAGTTCCGTTAAAGTAAAAAATAATCGGAATACCATTTTTTGCAAAATTATAATGATCTGAGCGATAATAAAAACGATTTGGATCTTTTTCATCATTATATTTATAATCTAAATCCAAATTTACATATTTTTTATTAATAGCTTCCGAAATATAATGTAGTTCCGTACTAATTTTATCCGCACCTATTAAATAGACATAATTATTTGTTTTATGTCTAGCATCTACACGTCCAACCATATCAATGTTTAAATCAACTACTGTATTTTTTAGAGGAAAAACAGGATGCGAAGCATAATATTTAGAGCCATATAAGCCTTCCTCTTCGCCTGTTAAATTTAAAAACAAAATAGATCTTTTAGGACCTTCCCCTTCTATAACAGCTTTCTGAAAGGATTCAGCAATTTCTAAAACTGCAGAAGTGCCAGAACCATTGTCGTCAGCACCAAAATAGATTTTTTCACCATCAATGCCCAAATGATCGTAATGTGCGGAAATAACAACTATTTCTTCTGGTTTTTCTGTCCCGTAAATAAAACCAAGTATATTTTCGGTATCGGAATTAGATTTTCCATTTAAAAAACTAACAGGTATATTCTGTAAATAGCTTTCTGTTTTTGAAAAAGCAGGCTCTATCCCAATTTTTTTATAATAATTCTGGATGTAATCTGCTGCAATTTTTTGTCCCTTTTCACCTGTTTTTCTACCTTCAAAAGTTTTGGAAGTAAGTGCTGTTAGATGCTTTTTTAAATCTTTTTTGGTAATTAAACTAGCATAATATAAAATAACTTTATCATCTAATAATTTAATAGCATCCTTACTTATTGTAATTTTTGCTTTACCATTATTTATTGTAGGACTAGGATTTGTTTTTCCAGATTTACAGGAAAAAATAAAAAAAATAAGTAGCAGTGATAAAATTTTATTCATAATCATAGTAATAAGAGATGGCAAAAGTACTAAATATTATGCGATATATATTAATTAGAATTTAAAATACTCTGTATAGATGAAATAAGGCAGATAATTTTATTATGGATAAAAAATTTTTCTCTATTCTGTTTTTTTTTAAAAAAAATAATTACCTTTGCAAACCTTAAATAAATAAGGTGTCGTGGCCGAGTGGCTAGGCAGTGGTCTGCAACACCATCTACAGCGGTTCGAATCCGCTCGACA
>CAMZLT010000013.1 GCA_947311745.1 uncultured Flavobacteriaceae bacterium
GATTCTGGTTGGTCTTTTACGCTACAAAGACCAAGTATTAATCCATTTTTACAAACTTCACCAAATAGAGATTTACGTGAAAAATTATTTTTAGGTTATGCAATGCGTGGCAATAACAACAACGATAAAGACAACAAAGCAATTTTAAATGAAATGGCTAATTTGCGATTAGAAAAAGCCACTTTACTAGGTTATAAAACTTGGGCAGATTATATATTATCCGATAATATGGCTGAAAATCCAGAAAATGTATATCAACTAATGGATAAGCTTTGGCCTTCGGCAATTAAAATAGCAAAAAAAGAGCGTGATTTACTAGCAAGTGAAATGAAAAATGATGGTATTAAAGGAACTTTCCGAGGTAGTGATTGGCGTTATTATGTAGAAAAAGTACGAGCAAAACAGTACAATTTTAACGAAGATGAAACCAAACCATATTTTGAATTTAACAATGTAAAAAAAGGTGTTTTTGCCCTGGCAAACAAATTATTTGGATTAACCTTTAAAGAACGTAAAGACATACCTACTTGGCATAAAGACCAACAGGTTTACGAAGTTTTAGAAGCAAACGGTAAGCATCTTGGTATTATTTATATGGATTTCTTTGCACGTGAAAGCAAACGTGGTGGTGCTTGGATGAATGAATTACGCATGCAATCTAACGTAGATAAATTTATTACACCAATAGTAACCAATAATTTTAATTTTCCAGCTCCAACAAAAGATACACCTGCATTATTATCGTTTAGTCAAGCACAAACTTTATTTCACGAATTTGGTCATGGTTTACATGGTTTATTTTCAAAAGTAAAATACGGTTCTATGTCAGGCACAAACGTACCACGAGATTTTGTAGAGTTTCCTAGTCAAGTTATGGAAAACTGGATGAGTGAACCTGAAGTTTTAGCAATGTATGCAAAACATTATAAAACAGGAGAAATAATTCCGAAAGCCTTAATCGAAAAAATGAATAAAGCCAATAGTTTTAACGAAGGTTTTAGAACAACCGAATATATGGCTGCTGCATATTTAGATATGAATTGGCACACTTTAACAGCTAAAAACACGAAAGATGTAACTCTTTTTGAAAAAGAAGCAATGGATAAAATTGGCCTAATCGATGAAATTTTACCTAGATACCGAAGCACGTATTATGCTCATATTTTTTCAGGAGGATACTCTGCTGGTTATTACGCTTATTTGTGGTCTGAAATTTTAGATGCTGATACGTTTAGCGAATTCAAAAAAACAGGAAATATTTTTGATCAAACACTAGCAAAAAAATACAGAAAAATGCTTGCAAGTGGTGGTACAAAATCAGGAATGGAATTGTACAAAGACTTTTTAGGTAGAGATCCAAAAATCACTCCTTTGATTGAGAAAAAAGGTTTTTAATTTATTGTTTCAAAATTTATTATTTATACTATTGTAAAATTTTGAGTCAGTTATAAAAACTAAAGGAAGGCAATCAAATTTTCGTGTGAGTACAAAATAATTAATCTAACTTTACAACAAATTTATATCCACAATATCGCTTTGACGAGACTGTGGATATAAAATCGTTACTAAAGTCCATCGTCAATACAGATATTTTATATCAAAAAAAATTATTGAATCCCTACTTTTATAACTTACCCTAAGTTCCTTTATATAATGCACAGTCAAAGAAAAAACGCAACAAACCAAAATAGTTTGTTACGTTTTTATGTAGTGACCTCGACAGGATTCAAACCTGTAACCTTCTGAGCCGTAATCAGATGCGCTATTCAGTTGCGCCACGAGGCCGTTTTGCGGTTGCAAATATAAATAAATTACTTATAATATATACATAAAATAATTAAAAATTATTTGCTTATTTTTTTTGTCAAATAATTAAAACGCATCAAAAGTAAAATTGCCGAAACAGTTAGGCTAATTAAAAGACCAATCCAAATACCAAAGGTGCGAAATTCGGTATATAATCCAAGATAATAACAAATTGGAAAACCAATAATCCAATATGAAATAAAAGTAATAATTGTAGGGACTTTAACATCTTGTAAACCTCTTAAAGAAGCTAAAACTACTGCTTGTAAACCATCAGATATTTGAAAAACACCTACAATTATCAATAAATTGGAAGCTAATAAAATTACCTCCTCATTATCAACAAAAAGAACTGGTAAGCTTTGCTTAAACACCATAAAAAGAATGCTAAAAATAGTCATTAATAAAACAATTAGCATAAAGTTTGAAATTGCTATTCGCCGTAAATTTATAAAATTACCTAATCCTTTTTGATTACCTACTCTAATAGTAGTTGCTACACCAATTCCGATAGAAATCATAAAAGTAGTTGCTGCTAATTTAATGGCAATTTGATTTGCTGCTTGTGGATATTCTCCTAAAACTCCCGCTAAAATTATAGATGCTGTAAAAACACCAACTTCAAATAACATTTGCAAAGACGAAGGAAACCCTAAACCGCTAATTTTACCAAACACTTTTCGTTTGAATTCTATTCGTTTCAGTGGCTTTAAAAACGGTTTAAATCGTTTATTTCTTTTAATATTAAAATACATTAGTGCTACCATTAGCAATCTAGAAATTAAAGTACCGTAAGCTGCTCCAACAATTCCTAATTTAGGAAAGATACTCCATCCTGTAATTAAAATATAATTTAAAAATATGTTCACAACTACTGTAACCAATGTAACTTGCATAGCATATTTTGTTTGCGACAAGCCATCTGCAAATTGCTTTAACCCTTGAAAAACAAGCATTGGCAAAACTGAAATTGCTACTATTTCAAAATATGGTTTTGCTAAAGTAACAACACTTGGTGTTTGCTTTAAGTGATTAAGAATTGGTTCTAACAAAAACATTAATCCAACTAATGCAATTCCTAAAACTAACATCATTAACATACTATGATTTAAAAAAATCCTACCTTTTTTATAGTTTTTTTCTCCATCGGCTTCTGCAATAAGTGGTGTAATTGCAAAAGAAAAACCAATACCAATAGACATTGCTATAAAAATAAGACTATTACCTAAAGATGTAGCTGCCAATTCTTTTGCACCAAGAAATTTACCAACCATTGCATCATCGGCAATACCAATGGCAGGATGACCAACTTGACCTACAATCACTGGCCATGCTAATTTTAAATTTGTCTTAAATTCTTTTGTATATTGTGTTAAATACATTGATTTTACTCTAAAAATATTGCCTCGTTACGTTAATAACAATTTGATTAAACGCATTATTAAAATGAAGTAACTAAAGATACTAAAATTTTGATCTGTTACCAGTAAAAAGTACCTCTTCCTTATACACTCACAACACTGTGTTTTTACTGTAACTAGTAATTATTGTCATGTTAAAAGCAATAAAATAGCATATTTAATTGCCGTTTAAACACATATAACGAAATATGAATGCATAAACAGTATAGCAAAAAAAATAATTCCTTTAGACTGCTTAATACATCACAATGGTATTAAGCCTGACCTGCTGGACCGAAATTCAACGGAATATTAGGTTGCTCAAACTCTTTAATTTCACCATGAGAAGCTTCAAACCTCTTGATATTTTCTGCCAAAGCCTTTACAAAACGCTTTGCGTGTTGTGGCGTAAGGATAATTCTAGATTTTACTTTAGCCTTTGGTATTCCTGGCATAATATTTACAAAATCTACTACAAATTCTGAAGCAGAATGATTGATAATTGCAAGATTAGCATAGGTTCCTTCAGCCACTTTTTCGTCTAGTTCAATATTTAAGTTTGGTTTTTGATTTTTATTATCTGACATTTTATTTTAATTTTAAGTATTTATAAAAAAAGCACTGTCAAAAATATAGTAATTTAACAGTGCTTTATATAGTTTAGAAACAAATATTATTCATCTGCTACTTCGATATCATGCACACTTCCTACAATAAGGTTATCATAGTCTCGCATACCTGTACCTGCTGGAATTTTCTTACCAACAATAACATTCTCTTTCAAACCTTCTAAGTAATCTACTTTACCGCTTACTGCAGCTGTATTCAATACTTTTGTGGTCTCTTGGAAAGATGCCGCAGAAATAAATGATTTAGTTTGTAACGACGCTCTTGTAATACCTTGTAATACTGGTTCTGCAGTAGCTGGCATTGCATCACGTGCAACAATTAATTGTTTATCTTCTCTACGCAATTTTGAGTTTTCATCACGTAATTGTCTTGATGAAATAACTTGTCCTTCTTTAATTTCTTCTGAATCCCCTGCATTTTCAACAACTTTCATTCCAAACATAGAATCGTTTACTTCAATAAAATCGCTTTTGTGTACTAATTGATTTTCTAAGAAAATTGAATCTCCAGAATCAATAATTTTAACTTTTTGCATCATTTGTCTAACAACAACTTCAAAGTGCTTATCATTAATTTTCACACCTTGCAAACGATATACATCTTGAATTTCGTTTACAATGTATTGTTGTACCATACCTGGACCTTGAATTTTAAGGATATCATTAGGAGTTGTTGCTCCATCAGATAAAGGCATACCAGCTTTTACAAAATCATTTTCTTGTACTAAAATTTGCTTAGATAATTTAACTAAGTATTTTTTTACAATTCCTGATTTAGATTCTACGATAATTTCACGATTACCTCGTTTTATTTTACCATAAGAAACTACACCATCAATTTCGCTAACTACAGCTGGATTTGAAGGGTTACGAGCTTCAAAAAGTTCGGTAACTCTAGGTAAACCTCCTGTAATATCACCAGCTTTACCAGCTTTACGAGGAATTTTAACTAAAATTTGTCCTTCTTCAATTTTATCACCATCATTAACGATTAAGTGTGCACCTACTGGTAAACTGTAAGAACGCAATACATCGCCTTTTGAATTTTTAAGTAATAAACTTGCAATTACTTTTTTATTTTTAGACTCGGTAACTACTTTTTCTTGGAAACCTGTTTGCTCATCAATTTCTACCTTGATATTAACACCTTCTTTAATATTTTCATATTCCATTTTTCCTGAAAATTCAGAAATAATAACGGCATTAAACGGATCCCATTGACAGATAGCATCGTCTTTAGCAACAGTATCGCCGTCTTTTACAAACAAATGCGAACCATATGGTAAGTTATTTGTGCTTAAAACGTTTCCTGTTTTTGGATCTAACACTTTAACCTCTGATGTTCTAGAAATAATAATATTTACTTTATTTCCATCAGAATCTTTACCAGAAACCGTTTTTAAATCTTCGATTTTAACTTTACCAGCAAATTTTGTTTTTAATTTATTTTCTTCAGAAATGTTTCCTGCAATACCTCCAACGTGGAACGTACGTAAGGTTAACTGTGTGCCTGGTTCACCAATAGATTGTGCTGCAATAACTCCTACAGACTCACCACGTTGTACCATTTTTAAAGTAGATAAACTATGTCCGTAACATCTAGCACAAATTCCTTTTTTAGCTTCACAAGTTAAAGCAGAACGTACTTCAACAGATTCTACTTCGGCATTTTCAATTAGAGTTACTATATCTTCCGTAATTTCGGTATTAGCTGCAACAAGTACTTCGTTAGTTCTAGGATTATACACGTCATTTAAGGTAATTCGACCTAAAATACGTTCACCTAGTGTTTCCATGATTTCATCGTTTTTCTTTAACGCCGAAACATCTAAACCTCTTAAAGTACCACAATCCACTTCGTTAACAATTACATCTTGTGATACATCTACTAAACGACGTGTTAAATATCCTGCATCGGCAGTTTTAAGTGCCGTATCGGCAAGTCCTTTACGTGCACCATGCGTAGAAATAAAGTATTCTAAAATGGATAAACCTTCCTTAAAGTTAGATAAAATTGGATTTTCAATAATTTGTCCTCCACCAGAAGTAGATTTTTTAGGTTTTGCCATTAATCCACGCATACCTGTTAACTGTCTAATTTGCTCTTTAGAACCCCTTGCTCCTGAATCAAGCATCATATAAACCGAATTAAATCCTGCTTTATCTTCACGCAAACGTTTCATAGACATTTCAGTTAACATATTATTTGTAGAACCCCAAATATCAATAATTTGATTATAACGCTCTTGATTTGTTAACATACCCATATTATAGGATTGCCAAATAGCATCTACTTCTTTGTTTGCATTTTCTACTAAACCTTGTTTTTCTTCAGGAATAATAATATCTCCTAAACTAAAGGATAATCCACCTTTAAATGCAAACTGGAATCCCATATTTTTAATATTATCTAAAAATTCTGCTACTACTGGTACACTGGTAACTTTTAATACATCACCAATAATATCACGTAAGGATTTTTTAGTTAATACTTGGTTAATATAACCTGCTTCAATAGGAACAACTTGATTAAATAATACTCTACCAACGGTTGTATCGATTATTTTTGTAACAATTTTTCCGTCTTCAATATCTTGTGTTCGTACTTTAATCTTAGCATTCAATTCTACTACACCTTCATTAAAAGCAATATTTACTTCTTCTGGTGAATAGAATGTTAAGCCTTCTCCTTTAATTTTAACTTCTTTTGTAGATACTCTTTCTTTTGTCATATAATACAATCCAAGTACCATATCTTGTGATGGTACAGTAATTGGCGAACCATTTGCTGGATTTAATATATTATGAGA
>CAMZLT010000014.1 GCA_947311745.1 uncultured Flavobacteriaceae bacterium
AATAAACGTCTCTTGCAACACATCCTCCGCTGAAGTTATATCGTTATATTTAAAAAAAAGATGTCTTTTCAAATCTTTTGCATATGTTTTAAAAACGTGATTATATACGTTTGTTTTACAGATATCCGAATTATTTTCAACCATAAAATGATTCTTGTTTTAGTTATAATAAATAAACGACTAACAATTAAATTACCCTAAAATTTAAGTTTTAAATTCAAGTAATAAAAAAATTTGGTCAAAAATACAAAAAAATAGGGTAAAGTAAAACAGAATCGTTTTACTATTGAATTATGAAAAATATAACGATTTGAATTAATTATAATTTCGTGAGACTATAGTGTTTTGGTTATTTAAGAGGAGTAGGTTGAGGGACTTCTCCTCTTTTTTAAAAATTTAACCATACATATAAAGTAAATAAAAACATGTTGTTAGTTTTTTTAAACGAGTTTTCTTAAATTTTAGAAAGTTCGTTTTATTTTTATAAACAAAAAAAAGGGTAAAGTAAAACAGAATCGTTTTACTATTGAATTATGAAAATATAACGATTTGAATTAATTATAATTTCGTGAACTATAGTGTTTTGGTTATTTAAGAGGAGTAAGTCTTTTGATTTATTTCTCTTTTTTTTACCCAAATTACAATAACTAATTCCAAATTTTCATTACTATCTCACACATAAATCCGAAAACGTTTTTATACGTTTAACACCATACCGTATGATTACACCATTATTAAATCAGTAATATAAATAGATTAAAATATTTTTTTTGCCTTTTTTTTAAAAAAAATATAGGGTAAACCATTTCTCATTCGTTTTATAAATGTAAGAACAAAAATTATAAATCTTAAAATACACAATTATGAAAACAATCAAATTATTTTTAGTAACATTAACACTTGTAAATTTAGTGTTATCTTGTAAATCAAATGACAATCCAACAGACAGAACCGATCAAACTGTAGAATTTAGTGATACTGCAAAAATGATGACAGCAAACATCAATCAAAAAGTTGCCACAACTACATTAACAGAAACTGCAACAGATTTAGATAGAAATTTAGAGTTTGATTACAACCTAAACTTTACATATCCTATTACTTTAGCATATAATAATGATACCGAAATTCAAGTTACAGGATCTGCTCAATTATTATCCGTTATTGAATCGTTAAGCGATACTCAATATGTAACAAAAATTGGTTTTCCTTTTGAAGTACAAACTGCAGACGGAACAATGCGTACCGTTGCAAACGAATCCGAATTTAGAAGTTTAGTAGATAGTGCTGATGCTGACAGCGATGGCAATCCTAATTACTCAGACACAGATGACGACAACGATGGTATTGCTGATGCTGACGAAGACACTAACCACGATGGCGACGCTACAAACGATGATACAGATGGTGATGGTACTCCTAACTGTCAAGATCAAGATGATGATAACGATGGTATAGCTACTGCAAACGAAGATGTAAATGGAGATGGCAATTCAGCAAATGACGATACAGATGGAGATGGCATACCAAACTACCAAGATACAGACGATGATAACGATGGTATAGACACTGCTGATGAAGACGTAAATGGTGATGGAGACCCTTCAAATGACGATACTGATGGTGATGGTATCCCTAACCACCAAGACACTGATGATGACAACGATGGTGTAAACACTGCTGATGAGGATAATGACCATGATGGAAACACTGGTAATGATGATTCAGATGGTGATGGTACTCCTGACTATTTAGATACGGACTCGGATAATGATGGTATTGAAGATGGTAATGATACCGATGCGGATGGTGATGGTACTGAAGATGATCAAGAAAATGATGGTAACGACGGTAACGACGGTGATGGAAATGATAATGATGGTAACGATGGGGATGACTAATTATTAATCCAAAATTAATCACAATAAACTAAATAATGGTTAGTTTTGTACTAACCATTATTTTTCAAAACTAAAATTATGAAACAACTAATAACAATAGCAACAATATTATTTATATCCTTAAATATTCAAGCACAAAATTGGCTTACAAATATTGATGAAGCAGGGAAAATTGCAAAAAATGAAAATAAAAAAATAATACTATCATTTCAAGGATCTGATTGGTGTGCTCCTTGTATTAAATTAGATCATGATTTTTTTAGCACCGAGGAATTTAAAAAGTATGCAAAAGACCATTTTGTGATGTTAAAAGTAGATTTCCCTAGACGTAAAAAAAACAGATTATCTAAAGAACAACAAAAACACAACAACCAATTAGCCGAAAAATACAATCAAAATGGATATTTTCCGCTAGTTGTGGTATTAGATAAAAATTTAAAAGTACTACAACAAACCAGTTATAAAGATATAAGTGTTGCTGATTTTATAAAGTTATTAGACCCAAAGTAAAATGAAAAAACAATTTACTTACTTGCTTATTTTAGTATCCTTTTTGAGTATAAATGCTCAAAAAGGATATACTAAAATAACAAAACTTATGGGAAGTCGTTTTGATATTACTGTGGTAGATAACGATTCTATTCAAGCAAATAAAGATATCCAAATTGCAATAAACGAAATAAAACGAATTGAAAAAATTATTTCCTCGTGGGATAAAAATTCGCAAACTTCAAAAATAAATCAATATGCAGGAATAAAACCTATAAAAGTAGATTTAGAATTATTTAATCTGATCAAACGAAGTATTGCCATTTCAAAATTAACCGATGGTGCTTTTGATATTACCTACGCGTCTATGGATAGAATTTGGAAATTTGACGGTTCTATGAAAGTATTTCCATCCAAAGAAAAAATTAAAAAATCTGTTGAAAAAGTTGGTTTTCAAAACATTATTCTAAACAAAAAAGACACTACTGTTTTCCTTAAATTAAAAGGAATGAAAATAGGGTTTGGAGCTATCGGCAAAGGGTATGCAGCAGATATGGCAAAAAAATTACTACAAAAAAAAGGAGTAAAATCAGGAATAATTAATGCTTCTGGTGATATGAATACTTGGGGAAAACAACCTAACGGAAAAGATTGGCAAGTTGCCATTACCAATCCGTTTAATAAAAACAAAGCATTTGGTTTATTACCTTTAAAACACGGAGCAGTTGTTACTTCTGGTAATTACGAAAAATTTGTAAAATTTAACGGTAAACGATACACACACATTATCAATCCGAAGACTGGCTATCCATCAAGCGGAATTGTTAGTGTAACTGTATTTGCAGCTAAAGCGGAATTGGCAGATGCTCTAGCAACTTCCATTTTTGTTATGGGAAAAGAAATAGGTATCAATAGAATAAACCAATTACCAAATATTGAATGCATCGTTATAGATGATTTAGGAAAAATACATACTTCAAAAAATATAAATATTAAAAATTATGCGAATTAAAATAATACTAGTAATACTTATCGCTTTAGCACTAAACTCATGTGTTGCAGTAAAAGAATACGAAAAAGTTTACATAAACGATCCTGACATGACCTTATCGGCAAATAAAGTAGATAAATTCGAACTTAACGGACAAGTATATCGTGAGTCTGCAGCAGGAGCAAATGGCGGAAAATCTGGTGGAGGTTGTGGTTGTAATTAATAAGGGATAAAACATTTAAAATGAAAAAAATAGTTTATATAATTATATTAATTCCTGTTTTTTCTTTATTTGCTCAGCAAGTACAAGATTCAACAAAAGTATTTAAAAAACGTGTTTTAGAAAATGCCGAAGTAGATACGCTTCTTAGTTTTTACACACAAGATGGAAATAATGCAGCTGTAACAGGAGGAATAGGTACAGAAAATTTACAAGATTATGCAACTAATATTACTGTGGCAATTCCGTTAAATGCTGATGATGTCTTTACGGTAGATGCAACGGTTTCTGCATACACATCCGCATCATCAAGTAATCTAAATCCGTTTTCTGGTGCTTCACAAGGAGGCGAAGATGATGATAATGATCGTAGAGATGACGATGGAGGTAATCAAAACGGAGTAACAGAAGGTAGTCCTTGGGTTGCTTCATCTGGAGCATCAAAATCCGATGTTTGGATAAGTGGCGTTTTTAATTATTCGCATACTTCGGATAGTAGAAATCGTATTTGGACTGCTGATATGAGTATTTCATCGGAATTTGATTATTTTTCTTTTGGTTTTGGCGGTTCACACACTTGGCTATTTAACAAAAAAAATACCGAACTTAGCTTAAAAGGAAATGTCTATTTAGATACATGGAAACCTGTATATCCAACCGAAATAAAATCCTATAACGAAACAAGAGGAAATTTAAATTTTGGCTTCTTTAACGGAATTGATATTTTAGATCAAAACGGAAATACTATCGATAAAAATAGCATTTCTGCCTGGAAACCATATAATACGAATTTAGTTACGGATAAAGGAAGAAATACTTTTTCAGGAAGTTTGAGTTTTTCACAAATACTTTCTAAAAAATTACAAATATCTATTTTTATGGATGTTGTACAGCAAACAGGTTGGTTAGCAAATCCTATGCAACGTGTGTATTTTAAAGACAGACCTAATTTTTACATTGGTAACGCTGCAAGTATTCCAAACTATACAAGTACAGATAACACAAGGGTTTTTCAATTAGCAGACGATATTGAACGATTACCAAATTCTCGTTTAAAAACACCTGTTGGTGTTCGATTAAATTACTATGTTAGTGAACGAATTGTATTAAAATCGTATTACCGTTTTTATACCGATGATTGGGGAATTACATCGCAAACTGCAAGTTTAGAAATTCCTTTAAAATTGGCAGATAAATTCACTTTTTACCCTTCGTTTAGATATTACACACAGACACAAGCCGATTATTTTGCTCCATACGAAGAGCACTCAATTTTAGATAACTTTTACACTTCCGATTATGATTTATCGACATTTAATTCCAATCAATATGGTTTAGGAATTCGATATACGGATATATTTACAAAAAGTCATATTGGCAAACTTCGGTTAAAACAAGCAAATTTAAAATATAGTAATTACCAGCGAAATACAGGGTTGCATTTTAATATTGTTACTTTAGGATTTAAATTTATTTTTAAATAGCACATCCTAATTTTACAACAAACAAAAAAAGCGAATTTTCTAAAAGAAAATTCGCTTTTTAAATTTATAATAGTTTGTATACAAACATACCTATTTTACCATAATTTTTCTAATTTCGGTGCTGTTATTAGATTTTATACGTAAAATGTAAAATCCTTTTTTAAGTCCTAATTCTTTTACATCTAAAGATAATTCATCCTTTGATACAGTAAAATTATTTATTACTTCTCCTCTATCATTTAACAATTCAACTTGGTTAATTGCACCAACTATATGAATTGTTTTTACTGCAGGGTTTGGATATACTTCAACAAATACTTTTTCATTAAAAGAAGGAGTTTCGTGTACATTTTCAATAACAGAAACAGTTTGTTCTCTCATCTCTTTTTTTACATAAAAAGTATGCACTACATTTCTAGAAAGCAATACTTCACCAGTTGTAGAAGTAGCTTCAATACGTAATGAATAAACACTTCCTGCTAGTAAATTTTCAAAAGAAATTCCGTATTTGCCTTTTTTAGCTAATGGTTTAAATGGAAACGTTTTTTCGTGTACTTTATCCATTGCAATTGGTGTATCTTGATCGATTCCTACACGAGATAAAGTTGCGGTAACTGAAACATTTTCCAAATCAATTTTATTATCTTTGTTTGCGATACCAACTTCAATTTGCTCTCCGTTATACCCTTTTTCCTCATCAAAATTTAAGTTTACAGCAAAAGCAGTATTAGTTTCTTTATTATTAGCAATAACTAAAAAATCATCTTCATCTGTTACTAAATTATATGTTCCTTTTTTTAATTGCGAAACATTTGCAACAGTAACACTAGCTCCTGACAGTATATCTTTTCTAGATTCTAAGGTCTTTACTAGTACTTTTTCTCCTGTTTTAGTATTCATAAAAGTAAGATAATCAACTGCGTTTTCTGCATAAATTAACAAACCTAATGGCGTATTATTTTCCTCTACAATAAAGTTTGTAGTTCCGTTTTTAGCAAAATAAATATTTCCGTTACTAGCTAAAATTCTAGATTTCTCAACTTTTACTGGATTTTTTTCAATTTTCACAGAATTTGTTGTTGCTGCTCTACCATAATTATATCCATTAAATAATCCGTCATGTAAATATGGTGCTGCTTCTCTTGAAAAATGATTTTCTCCTTGTTCCCATAAAGAGGAATGATTTGCATCACGCATTGTACGATAATTACTATCACCTGCTCCTGGCGTTAAACTAGGATAAGCATTTCCGTTAATATTTCTTTTAGCACGATATTCAGAAATAAAACCATCACTACTACTATGCCAGTTTCTCCAACCAGAATCAAACCAGTCCCATTCCCAATACGCATCTAAATATGCTCCAACAGAATGCTGAAACCCTTTACCAATATAACAATAGTACCAAATATCTTGATAACATTCATCATTAGATTGATGAGCCCACCAACGCGTAGTATTATCTTCTACTAAATTTAATCGATTGTACGAAGCACCATTTGGATGGTAATAATTCTTAAATGTCGAAGTAGAATTAATTCGCCAACCTTTTGCCCAATTATGAAATGAATTAACTGTCCCGCTTGTTAATGAGTTACCGTTTGTATACCACATTGTTGCCCAAACCAATCCTGAAAAATAGGATAGTGTAGAGCCTACATCTGCAACTCTTGCTCCTTGAACAGGAGAACTAAAAGTATAAACACCGTCTACTTTTTCGTATCCAAAACTAGGTAATGAGTAACCAACATACGGATTTTGACCATACAATGCTCTTTCAGTATCTAATCCCCCTTTACTGTGTGCAACAATACTTACCGTTTCTGCACCAAAATGATAACGTACTTTATCTATCATCTTTTTTAATAATTTACCATTTTCAATAGTTGAACCTAATGGTTTTAATTGTACAAATGCTGCATAAAGACCATAATTTTGCACTTGATCTATGTTTGCATCGTACGATCCTGATAATTTACCCGTAATTCCATGTACAAAAATAACAGGAGTCTTTGTACTAG
The DNA here is from genome assembly GCA_947311745.1 of uncultured Flavobacteriaceae bacterium. Taxonomy (GTDB): domain Bacteria; phylum Bacteroidota; class Bacteroidia; order Flavobacteriales; family Flavobacteriaceae; genus S010-17. The sequence continues at coordinate 7,107 of CAMZLT010000014.1, forward strand.
TTTTTGCATATCCTGTTGGATATAAAATAGTTCCCGGAGTATCGTAGGAAGTGGTTGTTCCGCTTGATACATTGTAAGTGATTTCTCTAATGGTTTGTGCAGATGCAAAGGCAATTGCAAACACTACCAAAAATATTACTAATCTTTTTTTCATATAAAAATATTTAAAGTTAAGTTCCAAATATATGAAAATATATTTTATTTAATCCAACTAATGGCAAAATCCATTTAGCATAAGTTATAAGAATCTATTACCTTTGCAATCAAATTTTATAAAATGAAAAAAATAATTGCAAAATTGGTATTTTTTATTGCAGGTTGGAAATGGCAATACGATAACGAATTTAATATTAAAAAATGTGTTATGATTGCTGCTCCGCATACCTCAAATTGGGATTTATTTTACGCCATGGCAACCTATTGGCGTCATGGTGTAAAGGCAAAATTTTTTATAAAAGATTCTTATACAAAAGGAATTCATGGTTATATTTTCAAAAAAATGGGAGCTATTGGTGTAAACCGTGGCAAACGGAATAATTTGGTGGATTATGCAGTAAAACTTTTTAAAGAAAATGAGGAATTTGTATTACTTGTTCCTGCCGAGGCAACTAGAAAAAGAGTGCCAAAATGGAAAAAAGGTTTCTATTATATTGCAAAAAAAGCAAATGTTCCTGTTGCATTAGGTTATTTGGATTATAAAAAGAAAATTTCTGGTGTTGGTGGTTTAATTACTCTTAGCGATTCTTTTGAAAAGGATATGGAAAAAATTCAAGACTTTTATAAAGACATTACTGCAAAATTTCCTGAAAATTTTAACAAAAAAATATATTAAACCATTAAATTTAAAAACTCATAATGGTTTATCTTTTTTTTAATTCAAACCTGTGAAAAATTCATATACAATCATAGTTTTTTTATAACCTACTTTAATGTTAAACTGGTATTATAAAACACCAACAACATTATTTTTTAGATGAAACGCAAAATTGTATATAGAATTTCTTACTTTTGCAAACAATGAAATTTACAGCCAAACAAATAGCAGATGTTTTAGAAGGGATTGTCGTTGGAAATCCAGACATTGAAGTAAGCAAATTATCAAAAATAGAAGAGGGTAAAAAAGGTTCTTTAACCTTTTTATCTAATCCAAAATACACTCCTTTTTTATATACTACAAATGCTTCCATAGCAATTGTTAATAAAGACTTTGAACCTGAAAAACCAATACAAACTACCTTAATAAAAGTAGAAAATGCATATCAAGCATTTTCTAAATTATTAGCATATTACAACCAAGTAAAACTACACAAAGTTGGTATTGAACAACCAAGTTTTATAAGTGAAACTGCGACATTAGGTAACGATGTTTACATTGGTGCTTTCGCATATATTGGTAAAAATGTTAAATTAGGTGATAATGTAAAAATTTATCCAAACACCTTCATTGGTGATAACGTAAATATTGATGATAATACAACCTTATTTGCAGGAGTAAAAATATATTCAGAAACTATTATTGGAAAAAACTGTAATATTCATGCTGGTGTCGTAATTGGTTGTGATGGATTTGGTTTTGTGCCAGATGATAATGGTGTATTTACCGCTGTACCACAGACTGGTAATGTCATTATTGAAGATAACGTAGATATTGGAGCTGCAACAACGATTGATAGAGCTACTTTAGGTGCAACTATTATTAGAAAAGGTGTAAAATTAGACAACCAAATTCAAGTTGCTCACAACGTTGAAATCGATCAAAACACTGTAATTGCATCGCAAACAGGAATTGCAGGTTCTACTAAAATTGGTAAAAACTGTATGATTGGCGGACAAGTAGGTTTTGCTGGACATCTTACCATCGGAGATTTTGTTAAAATACAAGCACAATCTGGCGTTGGTAGAAATTTAAAGAATAATGCCGTAGTGCAAGGTAGCCCTTCATTCAACTATAGCGATTGGAATAAATCCTATGTACATTTTAAAAATTTAAGTAAATTAGAAAAAAGAATAACGGAGTTAGAAAAAAACAAAAAGATTAATTGATAATGAAAGGTAAAAAACAAAAAACCATATTAAAAGAAACTACTTTGGAAGGTGTTGGTTTACACACAGGTCAAATTGTAAAAATGATTTTTAAACCTGCTCCTGAAAATTCAGGCTACACTTTTGTTCGTACGGATTTAGAAGGATCTCCACACATCGAAGCACTCGCTAAATACGTTGTTGCAACCGAAAGAGGCACAAATCTAGAAAAAAATGGCGTTCAAATTAACACTTCTGAACATGTTTTAGCGGCAGCAGTTGGACTTGAAATAGACAATTTAATTATCGAATTAAACTCTTCTGAACCACCAATAATGGATGGTTCTTCAAAATATTTTATAGAAGCTCTTGAAAAAGCAGGAATACAAGAACAAAATGCCGAAGTAGAAATATACGAAGTTACCGAAAATATTACTTATAAAGACGAAGAAACAGGAAGCGAAATAATGATAATGCCATGCGATGATTACAAAATCACGACTATGGTAGATTTTGGAACAAATATTTTAGGAACACAAAATGCCAATTTAGAAAAAATTTCTGATTTTAAAGAAACTATTGCTAACGCAAGAACTTTTAGCTTTTTACACGAAATAGAAATGCTTTTAGATCACAATCTTATTAAAGGTGGAGATTTAAATAATGCTATCGTATATGTAGATAAAGAACTTTCTACAGAAACTATGGATAAACTAAAAAAAGCATTTAATAAAGATAATATTACTGTAAAACCAAACGGAATTCTAGATAATCTAACCTTACATTGGCCAAACGAAGCCGCAAGACACAAACTTTTAGATGTTATTGGCGATTTAGCTTTAGTAGGAACACGATTAAAAGGAAAAGTTATTGCTACAAAACCTGGTCATAAAATAAACACCAATTTTGCAAAAAAATTAGCCAATAGAATTAAACAAGAAAAAAGAAATAGAGTTCCAAAATACGATTTAAACCAACCTCCATTAATGGATATTCATCAAATAATGGATATCTTACCACACAGACCTCCATTTTTATTAATCGATAGAATATTAGAACTATCTGATACGCATGTTGTTGGTTGCAAAAATGTAACTATGAACGAACCATTTTTTGTAGGACACTTTCCTGGTGCACCAGTAATGCCAGGTGTTTTACAAGTTGAAGCAATGGCACAATGTGGTGGAATTTTGGTTTTGAGTACTGTACCAGATCCTGAAAATTATCTTACATATTTTATGAAGATGGATAATGTAAAATTCAAACAGAAAGTACTACCAGGCGATACCTTAATTTTTAAAGCCGAATTAATCACACCAATACGAAGAGGAATTTGCCATATGCAAGCCTACGGCTATGCCAACAACAAACTTGTAGTTGAAGCACAATTAATGGCACAAATAGCTAGAATAAAAAACTAACTTTAAAAAAGGAATACGTTCTTTTTTAGCATAAAAACCAAAACATGAATCAACCACTAGCATATATTCACCCTGGAGCAAAAATAGCCAGAAATGTTGTTGTAGAACCGTTTACAACAATACACAATAATGTAGAAATTGGATCTGGCACTTGGATCGGTTCTAATGTTACCATAATGGAAGGTGCACGAA
>CAMZLT010000015.1 GCA_947311745.1 uncultured Flavobacteriaceae bacterium
AGCAAAAAAAATATAAAATAGCAAAAAAATACTATTTAAAAGCCTTGCGTTTGAGTGAAAAAATAAAAGACACTAAAAACATTGGAATATTAAATGCAAATTTAGGCGTGTTACATGCTACATATTTTAAAAAACAAGATTCTGCACGATATTATTACAAAAAGGCATCGGATATTTACCGTAAACTTAAAAACGACAGGATAGAATTTGCAATTACCCAAAACATAGCCGTTTCGTATAAAAATGAAAAAAAGTTAGACAGTGCTATTGTATGGTTTAAAAAAGCAGATAAGATATTCCTTAAAAAAAACCGTAAAAATAGCAAACGTATTTTATACAATAACCTGTCAAAAGTATATAAACAAAAAAAAGACTATAAAAATGCCTACGAATATGTTGTACTTTCTAATGTGTATAAGGATAGCGTAAGCGAAGAAGAACAAGTTCTTGCAATATCCGATATCCAAACAAAATACAGAGTAGCAGAAAAAGAAAAAGAAAATTTAATATTAAAAGTTCAAAAGAGAAAACAATTACTACTCATTTATGGTGTTTTTATCGCATTTATTTTGTCTATTTTATTTGGCTCTTTGGCATATAGAGATTTAAAAAGAAAAAGAGAATTAGCCGAGAAAAACCGAAAAATAGAACACCAAAAAGTAATTAGCTTGGTTAAAGACCAAGAAATATTGGCCATGGATGCTATGATTGAAGGGCAAGAAATTGAACGAAAACGTATAGCAGAAGATTTGCACGATAATTTAGGTAGTACCTTGGCAACTTTAAAAATGCACTTTGATACGTATAAAATGAAAATTTCAGAAAATAATATAAAAGAACTAAAAATATTAGAACGTACCGAAGGGATATTAGCCGAAGCCTATAATAAAGTGCGAACTATGGCACATACAAATCGTGCAAGTGTATTAACCGATCATGGTTTGATTGAATCGATACAATCTTTAGCAAGTAAAATTTCTAGTGCAAAAAAAACAACCGTAGATTTTGTTCATTTTGGTTTTGATATACCGATACCAAACACTTTAGAATTATTTGTTTTCCGAATGACACAAGAGCTACTTACCAATATTATAAAACATGCAAATGCTAATCAAGTGAGTATTGATTTAAACTTGTTTGACGATCAAATAAGTTTAATAATTGAAGATAATGGGGTAGGTTTTGATTTTTTTAAATTAAATTTGAACTCCGATTCTAGAATGGGGTTGAGTAGTATAAAATCCAGAGTAGAGAAAGAAAATGGTATATTTTCCGTAGATTCGCGAATTGGAGGAGGAACAACAGTAATAATTGAAATACCTTTAAAACCTGAAATATGATACGAGTAGTGATAGCAGAAGATCATAAAGCACTTATAGATGGTGTAAAATCTTTTTTTGACGGCAATGAAAATATACGAATTGTAGACTCAGCAACCAATGGTAGAGAATTATTAGAAGTACTTAAATACAAAAGAAAATTAATGCCTCATGTAGTAATTACCGATATACGAATGCCAATTATGGATGGTATTTCGGCAACCAAAGAAATTAAAAAATTATATCCTAAAGTAAATGTTTTAGCATTTACCATGTTTGATACACACGATACTATTGAAAGAATGTTAAAAGCAGGTGCACATGGCTATATTCTGAAAAATTCCGGTTTAATGATAATGATTGAAGCTATTGAAACTGTTGCGAAAGGAAAACCCTATTTTGATCCAAATGTATTAGTAAAATTAGAAGAAAATAGACGTAAAATAAAACGAATGCAACCAAAAAAAGGTGTTTTGTCTAGACGAGAAATGGAAATATTAGAATTAGTAGCACAAAATAAAACTTCTTTTGAAATTAGTGAAATTTTAAATATAGCACATAATACAGTTAAAACGCATCGTAGAAACATGCATAAAAAATTAGGATTAGAATCAAGAATTGACTTAATAGATTACGCAAAAGAACATTTTTATAAGTTTTAAAAAAAAACATTTTATAATATAAATAAAATTGTATCTTTGCCGACTTAAAATATAACATTAAAATATAATATTATGAATCATTACGAAACTGTTTTCATTCTGAATCCCGTTTTATCTGAATCTCAGGTAAAGGAAACAGTAAAAAAGTTTGAGGATTACTTAACTTCAAAAGGAGGAAAGGTAATGTACAAGGAAGATTGGGGCTTAAAAAAATTAGCTTACCAAATTCAAAAGAAAAAAACTGGTTTTTATCACCTGTTTGAATTTACTATCGATGGTCAAGAAATTGCTCCATTTGAATTAGAATTTAGACGTGATGATAGCGTTATGCGTTATTTAACTGTTAAGTTAGATAAACATGCTGCAGCATGGGCAGAAAAGAGAAAAGAGCGAGTTAAAGAAAAATACGCTAACAAAACTAAAAAATAATTGACATGGCTGAAAAAACAAGTATAGAACAACAAGCAAAAGGTGTTAATAAAAGCGAGATTAGATATTTAACTCCTTTAGAAATTGATACAAAAGTTAGAAAAAAATATTGTCGTTTTAAGAAAAACGGTATTAAATATATTGATTATAAAGATGCAGATTTTTTAATGTATTTAGTAAACGAGCAAGGTAAAATTTTACCAAGACGTTTAACAGGAACTTCATTAAAATACCAACGTAAAGTATCACAAGCAATCAAAAGAGCTCGTCATTTGGCATTAATGCCTTTTGTAGGAGACATGCTAAAATAATCAATTTAAAATACAAATAATATGGAACTTATATTAATAAAAGACGTAGAGAATTTAGGTTTTGCCGATGACGTTGTTTCTGTAAAGAACGGTTATGGTCGTAATTACCTTATTCCACAAGGGTTTGCTAAATTAGCAACCACTTCTGCTAAAAAAGTATTAGCAGAAAATTTAAAACAAAGAGCGTTTAAAGAGAAAAAAACAATTTCAGATGCTAACGCTAAAGCAACTTCAATTGCAGCTTTAAGTATTAAAATTAAAGCAAAAGTAGGAGCTGGAAATAAATTATTTGGTTCTATTTCAAACATTGATTTGTCAAAAGCTATTGATGATGCAGGTTTTGAAATTGATAAAAAATTTATTACTATTCCTGGGAGTGTAATCAAAAGAACTGGTAAATATACCGCTAAAATAAGATTGCACAGAGAGGTTATTTTTGATATGCCTTTTGAAATTATTGAAGACGAATCAGGAAAGAAAAAAGCTCCTAAAAAAGCTGCTCCTAAAAAAGAAGTAGTTTCTAAAGAAGAGGAATAATTTTTTTATAATAATAAATTATATAAAAAGTCTGCAAGTAATTGCAGACTTTTTTTTGTGAAAGTATGTATGGATAGAAAGTTTTAGAGCATAATAACAGTTTATTATGGATTGTGTATCTTTGCTTGAAAATTTAAATATAGTATATGGCATCAAACAGTTCAACTTTATCCGTAATCGGAGCAATAGTAGCAAATTTGTTAATAGCAGTTTTGAAATTTATAGCAGCATCTTTTACAGGATCTGCAGCAATGTTATCCGAAGGAATTCATTCTGTAATTGATACAACAAATGGCTTGTTATTATTATTGGGAATTAAACGTAGTAAAAAAGGAGCAAATAAAATTCATCCTTTCGGTCAAGGTAAAGAAATTTATTTTTGGTCATTTGTCGTAGCAATATTGATTTTTGCACTTGGAGGAGGAGTAGCTATTTACGAAGGAATTAAACATCTAACACATCCGCCAACTGAAATTAATCACAGCAATATTATCTGGAATTATGCCGTAATTTTCGGAGCAATGATTTTTGAAGGAAGTAGTTTGATTTATGCGATGAAACAATTCCGAAAAAAATATCCAACAGGATTTACTTCTGCTTTAGAAGAAAGTAAAGACGCAGCATCGATGGCAATTATTATTGAAGAATCCGCAGCAATGATTGGACTTCTAATTGCCTTGATAGGAGTTACACTTACTTTCTTTACCAATAATCCTATTTATGATGCAATTAGTTCTATTGCAATCGGAATTTTACTTTTTGCTGTTGCTGGTTTTTTAGCAAAAGAAACTCAAGATTTGCTAATTGGCGAATCCATTTCAAACAAAGATTTAAAAATGATTAACGATATTTTAAATCAGTACAATGAATTAGAATTTTTTGGAAATATAAAGTCCATGCATTTGGGGCCAGATGAAGTACTGTTAGCCTTAGAAGTAAATTTTAAGGACAATGTTACCTTACATGAATTGGAAGGAATTATCGCAAAAATAAAAGAACAAATACGAAAAGTTGATGAAAAATTCACCTATATCTATATAGAAAGTAACTCTATTTCAAAAAATGAATTTTAAATACCGAACAAATGAAAATAGTAATTTCTCCAGCTAAAAAATTAGATTATAATTCAGAAATACCAACGAAAAAATATACCAATAGTAATTTTTTGCAAAAAGCAGCAGTATTAAACAATACTTTAAAAGAAAAATCACCTAATGAGATTGCAAAATTAATGCATCTTTCGGATAAATTAGCAAACTTAAATTGGCAGCGTTACAACCAATGGAGCTTACCTTTCACACAAAAAAATGCACGGCAAGCGGTGTTTGCTTTTAAAGGTACGGTTTACGAAGGTTTGGATGCATACACACTTTCGGAAAGTAAGATAGAACAATTACAAGATAAATTACGTATTTTATCGGGAATGTATGGTATTTTAAAACCTTTGGATTTAATGCAAGCCTATCGTTTAGAAATGGGAACAAAATTAAAAGTAAATACACATAAAAATTTATACGAATTTTGGGATGACAAGCTTACAAACGCATTAAATTCCGAATTAAATAATGAAGAAATATTTGTAAATCTTGCAAGTAACGAATACTTTAAAAGCATACAAGCTAAAAAATTGAAAGTACCTGTTATAACCCCAATTTTTAAAGATTATAAAAACGATACTTTAAAAGTAATTTCATTTTATGCAAAAAAAGCTCGTGGTTTAATGGTACGATACATAATAGATAATAATATAGATACTGTTGCAGATTTAAAAGGATTTAATTATGAAAACTATGCTTTTGACTCTAAATTATCTACGCAAACAAATCTAGTATTTACGCGATAAAATTAATAGTAACAAATCATAAAAAAAATACACCAATAAACAAATAATAAAAAATGAATGTACTAGAAACAAAAAATGTAGTTAAAAAATTTGGCAATTTTACAGCTTTAGATAATGTTTCCATAAATGTACCAGAGAATTCTATTTTCGGACTTCTAGGTCCAAATGGTGCAGGAAAAACGACGTTAATTCGTATTATTAACCAAATAACTATGCCAGATTCAGGAAGTGTTTTGTTTAATGGTAGGGCTTTAAAACCTGAAGATGTACACAATATTGGCTATTTGCCAGAAGAAAGAGGTTTGTATAAAAACATGAAAGTTGGCGAACAGGCAATTTACCTTGCAATGTTAAAAGGGATGACAAAATCCGATGCAAAAAAACAATTAAAATATTGGTTTGATAAATTTGAAATAGGTTCGTGGTGGAACAAAAAATTGCAAGAATTATCTAAAGGACAAGCACAAAAAATACAATTTATAATTACCGTTCTACACAAACCAAAATTACTGATTTTTGATGAAGTTTTTAGCGGATTTGACCCAATAAATGCCAATTTAATTCGAGATGAAATATTAAATTTACGTAATGAAGGAGCGACCGTAATTTTTTCAACACATCGTATGGAATCGGTAGAAGAACTTTGCGATCATATTGCATTAATTAATAAGTCGAATAAAATTTTAGAAGGAAATTTAATAGACATCAAGCGTAATTTTAAAACAAATACTTTCGAAATAGGTTTACTCACCGATAATAAACAAGAGGTTCAAGATAAAATTTCCAAACACTTTAAAGTTGAAAAGGCAAGGTTTAAATCCTTAAATGACGAACTAAAACTAAACATAAAAATTGAAAACGATTCACCAAAAGAATTAATTCAATTATTAAATAATAACGGAATATTAAATCATTTTGTAGAATTAATTCCGAGTGCTAGTGATATTTTTATTCAAGCAGTACATAAAAACAACTAAGATGAACAAATTAAAATTAATCATAAAACGAGAATTTAACGCAAAAGTTAGAAATAAATCTTTTATTATTATGACAATTCTTACACCGTTTATTGTGGTAGGAATGTCCGTTTTAATATTTTATCTCTCTAAAGCAAATGATAATAGTGCTAAAACTATTGCGTATATTGACGATGCTAATTTACTTAGTAAAGAGGTTTTAAAAGATTCTAAAACAATAAAATACATTAAATTAACCAATGTAAGTTCTGCTGATGTAAAAAAACAAGCAATGGATAAAGACTATTATGCATTGTTGGTAATACCAAAAGCAGATTCATTAGAAATATTAGCTAAAAATATTCAGTTTTTCACAAAAAAAACACCAAATATGATGTTGGTAGAGTCGCTAGAAAAAAAGATTGAAACTACCATCAGAAATAAAAAATTAGAAATTCTTGGCTTGGATAGTGCTAAAATAGAAAAGGCAAAAATTAAAACAAATTTTAATTTATCTACGTATAGTGGTGAACAGTCCTCAAAATTTATCAATGGTGCAAAAATTGCTTTTGGTTCGCTTGGTGGTTATATTTTAATGATGTTTATTATAATTTACGGAAATTCTGTTATGCGAAGTGTTATTGAAGAAAAAACCAATCGAATTATTGAAGTAATTATTTCTTCCGTAAAACCATTTCAATTGATGATGGGAAAAATAATCGGAAATGCCTTAGCAGGTTTAACACAATTTGCTATTTGGGGAATTATGGTTATGATTTTATTTGCTGTTGCCTCTTCGTTTATGGGGTTAAATATGGGGGAAATGCAGCAAGCAAAAGTAAACCCTGAGCAGATGCAAATGTTACAAGATTTAACCACAAGTGGTAAAATAGCAAAAGTAATTCAAGAATTACCAATTACTTTAATGACTATTTTATTTGTAATATACTTTTTAGGAGGATATTTATTGTATAGCTCACTATATGCTGCAATTGGAGCTGCTGTAGATAGCGAAACCGATACACAGCAATTTATGATGCCAATTATAATGCCTTTAATGTTAGGAGTGTATGTAGGTGCTTTTTCGGTAATTAGTGATCCACATGGTCCTGTTGCAACCATATTTTCAATGATTCCATTAACTTCACCAATTGTAATGTTAATGCGTGTGCCATTTCATCCTCCAGCTTGGCAAATTGCCGTATCTTTGATATTACTAGTAGGTAGTTTTATTTTTACGGTATGGTTTGCAGCAAAAATTTATCGTGTCGGAATTTTAATGTACGGAAAAAAACCAACCTATAAAGAAATATTCAAATGGTTGAAATATAAATAATTAAAACATATAAAATATGTCAAAAATATTAATAATTGAAGATGAATCTGCTATTTTAAGAGTGCTTAAAAAAATAATTTCCGAAGAAAGCGATTCTTATGATGTAGAAGAAGCAGTTGATGGCTTAGAGGGGTTTGAAAAAATTAAAAATACCGATTATGATTTGGTACTTTGCGATATTAAAATGCCAAAAATGGATGGTGTAGAAGTATTAGAAAAAGTACAAAAAATTAAACCAGAAATACCTTTTATTATGATTTCTGGTCACGGTGATTTAGATACAGCAGTGCAAACCATGCGAATGGGAGCTTTTGATTATATTTCTAAACCACCAGATTTAAACCGATTGTTAAATGCAATCCGAAATGCTTTAGACAAAAAAACTTTGGTAGTTGAAAACAAACGCCTTAAAAAGAAAGTTAATAAAAAATACGAAATGATTGGCGATAGTAAGGAAATCGCACATATCAAAGAAATAATAGATAAAGTAGCAAAAACCGATGCACGAGTTTTAATTACTGGTTCTAACGGAACAGGCAAAGAGTTAGTAGCACATTGGTTACACGAAAAAAGTCCAAGATACAAAGCACCAATGATAGAAGTAAATTGTGCTGCAATACCAAGCGAACTTATCGAAAGCGAATTATTTGGACACGTAAAAGGAAGTTTTACAGGAGCAAATAAAGATCGAGCAGGAAAATTTGAAGCTGCAAATAAAGGAACGATATTTTTAGATGAAATTGGCGATATGAGTCTTTCTGCTCAAGCAAAAGTATTACGTGCGTTGCAAGAAAACCGAATTAGTCGTGTTGGTAGCGATAAAGATATTAAAGTAGATGTACGTGTCGTTGCTGCAACAAATAAAGATTTAAAAAAAGAAATTGCCAATGGTAAATTTAGAGAGGATTTATACCACAGATTAGCTGTTATTTTAATTAAAGTACCTGCTTTAAACGAAAGACGTGAAGATATACCTTTATTAATTAAGCATTTTGCAAAAAAAATATCCGAAGAACAAGGTAATGCTGTAAAAAACTTTTCAGACAAAGCAATTAAATTATTGCAAGAATACGATTGGACAGGTAATATACGTGAATTGCGAAATGTAGTAGAACGCTTAATTATTTTAGGAGGAAATGAAGTAACCGAAGCAGATGTAAAAATGTTTGCTTCTAAATAAAAAAAATATGCATCATAAAATAACCTCCACAATTAAAATAAAGAATTTACCAACTTTAGAAATAATTCCGAATGCAAAAAAAGAATTAAAAAAAGTACGGAAAAAACTAAGCAAGATACAAGATAAAATGTACGCTCATGGTAAATATAGTGTGCTAATTTGCTTGCAAGGAATGGATACTTCTGGTAAAGATAGTTTAATACGCGAAGTTTTTAAAGATGTTAATGTAAATGGTGTGGTAGTGCATAGTTTTAAAGTGCCTTCCGAAAAGGAACTAAAACACGATTTTTTATGGCGTCATTATATCGCTTTGCCAGAACGAGGGAAAATAGCCGTTTTTAACCGAACACATTACGAAAATGTATTGGTTACAAGAGTACATAAATCCTATATTTTAGGCGAAAATATTCCGAATGTTTCTAAAATTTCCGATTTAGACGATGCTTTCTATTTTAATAGAATGAAAAATATCAATAATTTTGAAAAGCAAATAGCAGATAATGGTACAATAATTCTAAAATTCTTTTTAAACCTATCTAAAGAAGAACAAAAAAATAGACTTTTACGGCGAATTGAATTGCCAGAGAAAAATTGGAAATTTTCGGCAGGTGATTTAAAAGAACGTAAATTATGGAACGATTATATGAAATGTTACCAAGATGTACTAAATAAAACTTCTACCAGTTATGCATCTTGGTATAATATTCCTGCGGATGATAAGCCAACAGCACGATTATTAGTAGCAAGAGCAATACTGGAAGCTTTAGAATCTTACAAGGATATCACATATCCAAGTTTGTCAAAGGATGAATTCGAACAGCTGTCAAAAGTATCGTTGTAATTTGATTGACATTTATCATATTTTTTTGTGTAAAAATAAATACTTTTGCAGTTCACTTAAAAAAAAATAAATTAATGAAAAGAATTTTTATAGTAGTGCTTTTTATTTCGCACTTTAGCTTTGCTCAAGATACAAATATTAAGGAAAAAAAATATGATGTAAACAACAGAAAAGGACAATTTTTTGCCTCTTGGGGTTGGAATAGATCTTCGTATTCCAAATCGGATATATCTTTTAAAGGGAACGATTTTAATTTTACAGTACATAATGCAAAGGCTTCCGATAAGCCAAAACCTTTCGGAATAGATTTTTTTGATCCTTTAGGAATTACACTTCCTGCAACAAATTTAGAATTAGGTTACTTCATTAAAGATAATTATACTATCGTTTTGGGGTACGATCATATGAAGTATGTAATGCGAAACAACCAAGATGCACACATAAGTGGTACAATCGCTGTTGGTGATTACGATTATAACGGAACAACGTATAATTACGATGGTACATATAATAATACTGCAAATACTTTGCCTAGCAATTTTTTATTATTTGAACATACAGATGGCTTAAACTATATTTTTGTCGGAGCAAATCGTTTTGATAATTTTAATAAATTTTTACACATTACTACGCATAATTTTGAGGTAAATTTAGAGGAAGGGATAGATTTAGGATTTTTAATGCCAAAAACAAATACAACTATTTTAGGTAATGAACGTTACGATGAATTTCATGTAGCAGGATTTGGTTTTTCGGCAAGTGCAGGGCTAAATTTGACGTTCTTTAAGCATTTTTATATAAAAGCCGATTTAAAAGTTGGTTATATAAATATGCCAGATATTAGAATTACTTCCGATTCTAGCGAAAAAGCAAAGCAACATTTTACCTTTACGGAGTCTGCTTATACTTTTGGATACCGTTTTCGCATACAGTAGATACTATATTTAGGTATTAAACTACCGTACTTTTCGGTGGTGGTACTCTACTAATTTGGTTAGATTTTCTTTATTGGTTTTTGTAGAAAACGATTCGATATATTTTTGTGTTTTGTTGGCGACTCTATCTTCAGGATAAAATAAAACACCGTTTACAATTCCTGCCCAATCGTTAAAGTTAATGATATTTTTACCTTCAAATATATAGATTTGCTTTTTTACATTTTCAGGTAAATTAGTTAATAAATCCTCATCGTTAATTTCAATATAATAGTAATTTAATTTTGCAGAGAAAAAACTAAAAGATAACAAATGATCCCAAAAACCTACCAAATTACTAAACGGAAGTAGAAATACAAGACCAATTACAATGGCTTTTTTGTAGTTAAAATATGAAGTAAAAAGCTCTAAAGCATTTTCTGATTTGTACTGCCAAAACAAAAGGATAACACTTAAAATGTTTTGTAAATTCCAAGGAATAACATTAAAGCCATAACCAAAAACTAATAGTAAAGTTACAATGCCTAAATGCATTGTAACAATTGTAATTACACCAATTTTTCGCGTTTTATTAAAAAGTAAAAATAGGGCAATTATCGCTTCAATAAACGGAACGGATCGTGTAAAAAGATAGCGTACAATTTCAGGTAAAAAACCAAAATGTTTTGAAAATGCATGCATCCAAACGCTATTGAAATTTTCATTTATTTTATGGATACCACTAAAAAAATACGTTGCTAAAAAAAGTAGCATTAAACTGTGTAGTACAATTGTTTTAGATTTAGAATCGTTTTTATAAAAAGAAATAAAAAAAATACTAAGAATACTTTGGTAAAAATATGGTTGTAGCCTGTTTTGATCTACCATTGCCAAATAAAAATATAAAATCGTAATACTTAAACCAACAATTTCTTTTTGTTTAAAAAAGAAAAAAACTAAAAGACATATTAATAAAAAAGTAAAGATATAATCAAAAGGATACGAAGGGATAGGGATAAAATCAAACCTAGGAATTACAGGAAAATCTTTTTTGGTTATCCATAATTTTGGTGAATATGCCATCAAAGCTAAAAAGCCTAAAACAGCTAATTTTCCAACATATTCTATTTTTTTTTGAACATCTAAAACCATAACTTGAATATTTTTGTAGGTTAATCAAATTTAGTAGTGTTCTACAAAAATAAGGTATAATTTTTTAGAATATAACTTAAAACTACTTTTTCTTAGGATATTTTGGTTTTTTTACTTCAATTGTATGTGTGTATTCACCATCAATATATAATTTCCAAGCACCAACACGTTCGTCATTTTCGTAATTTCCTTCTTCGGTAATTAAACCTGTTAAACGGTCGTAAAATTTGCAAAGTCCATGAAGTTTTCCGTTTTTATAATTAAAGTCCTCGTACACTTTGTTTTTCACAGAAAATTTTTGATAATGCCCATCTAATTTTCCGTTTTTATACTTAGCAATAATTAATGGTTTTTTATTTGAATAATACGATTTGTATGCACCATTTAGTTTTCCATTTACATAGTTTTCTTCAATCATAGTTGTTGTGCCATCTTTTTGGAAGTACAGCCATTTACCAATTTTATTTTTACCATCCATTTTACCTTTACTTAGTACTTTACCGTTTTTTACGTTGTAAAAGGTAACATTCGCAATAGTACTATTTGGACTATATTTTTTAAGAATTA
The DNA here is from genome assembly GCA_947311745.1 of uncultured Flavobacteriaceae bacterium. Taxonomy (GTDB): domain Bacteria; phylum Bacteroidota; class Bacteroidia; order Flavobacteriales; family Flavobacteriaceae; genus S010-17. The sequence continues at coordinate 12,048 of CAMZLT010000015.1, forward strand.
CAGGAAATTTATTGGTTTTTATGTCGTAAAATTTAAAGACACCAATTTCTTTTCCATGTTTAAAAATACCTTCGTAGCGTGTTCTGCCATTATCGTATTTTTTTTTCCATTTTCCATGTCTTTTGCCGTTTGTATCAAATTGGTTTATTTGTGCAGAAAGAGAGATTGTTGTTAAAAAGACGATTAAAAGAATACTGTATTTTTTCATAGAATATATTATTATAATAGTAACGCTTAATTAAAGCAAAAGCTATTCCAAAAAGTATTAATTACAATTTATTCTTGGCAATTCATTCATATAAAAACCTTTATTTTTATCTACAAAGTACCAAGTGCCCTCTTTTTTTATTTTTTCTCCTCCAAAAATGGAAACTTTTTCTTTTTCTATTTTAAAAATGAATTCCTCTTTTTTTCGTTCATTATCTGTGCTATTACAAATACTGGTTACAGTATTGTTTTCTAAAACACCTTCGAAAGTTCCTTTTATAGCGTTTTGCTTGTAAGGTATATAATCGTAATTTCCTGTTACTTTGTTGCCTTTTACAATGCAATTTAATAGCAATCGGTTTGTTTCGTAAATGGTGTCTTTCTCTTTTATTAACGGACTTTCAATAGTGGATAAAAAACAGTGTTTACCTTGTGCAACCACATATTTTTCAGTTTTTTGAGTAATTTCACTTTTGTTTTCACTTGGTTTTGTTTCTTTTTTGCAATTAATAAGAATAAAACTCAATATAAAAATGCTTAAATAGAATTTAAAATTTTTCATGGTATGTAATGATTTATAGCGGTACAAAAATAGTAAAATTAATCTAAAAATAATTCCTCTTTAAAGCCTATTAAAAATAATTTTTCTTGTGCTCTTGTTATCGCAGTGTAAAGCCATCTGTAATACGAAACATCCATTCCGTCAGGTAAATATGGTTGCTCTATAAAAACATTTTTCCATTGTCCACCTTGTGCTTTGTGGCAGGTCATAGCGTACGAAAATTTAATCTGTAAGGCATTAAAATACGGATTCTTTTTAATTTCTAAAAACTGACGATACTTAGGTAGATTTTCGTAGTCTTTTTTAACTTCATTGTATAATTTGTTAGAATCTTCGTAAGTTAATGATGGTGTTTCTTGTG
>CAMZLT010000016.1 GCA_947311745.1 uncultured Flavobacteriaceae bacterium
ATGAAAAAATATTTTATTCTTATAGTATTATGTACACAAATATTAACAGCACAAGAACGAATTCATAAAAATTTAGGTGATTTTAATAGGGTTAAAGTTTTTAGTGGTTTACAGGTAAAATTAATTAAAAGCGATGTTCAAAAAATTGAAATTAAAGGCTTTCAAAGTGAAGAAGTTGTAGTAAAAAATGTAAATGGATTATTAAAATTAAGCGTTTCTCTACCAAAAGTTTTTGATGTAGATGGCACTTTAGTAAATTTATATTATACAAACGATTTAGATTTAATAGATGTAAACGAAGGAGCAAAAATACGAAGTAAAGATTCTATTAATCAAGATTTTATAGAAATAAAAGCACAAGAAGGAGCAGAAGTACATTTAAAAATACAAACTGAAAATATAAAAGTAAAATCCGTTTCAGGAGGTGTAATTGAGCTTTTTGGTACAACTAAATTACAAACAGTTATAGTAAATACAGGTGCTAGTTACGAAGCTTTAGATTTAATATCTAAGCAAGCTACTGTAATTGCTGCAACTGGAGGAGAGGTTGAAATTAATGTTTCTGATTTATTAGATGCAAAAGTTAAATTAAAAGGGTTTATTTATTACAAATCTAAGCCTAAAAAAATTAGTAAAAAAGTAATTTTAGGAGGCGAAATTTTATCAATTAAAGAATCTAATTCTTATAAAGTTTATAATTAATTTTTTTTATTTCCGTTTATAACTTAAATTTGCCTTGAATTTATAAATATTCAATATAATGAAATTACATATTTTTTTAGGATTTGTTGGTGGTTACGAATGGATTTTAGTAGCATTAGTTGTTTTATTAATCTTTGGTGGTAAAAAAATACCAGAATTAATGAAAGGAATTGGTGGCGGAATTAAAGAATTTAAAAAAGCATCTAAAGACGAAGAAAAATTAGAAAATAACTAGTTTTATTTTAATACTACCTTTTTGGTATTTTATAACTTAGCCTTTTTAGCGTTTATATCCTTTGGTATTAATGTTAAAAAGGTTTTTTTATAAAAAAACACACCGTAAATATTTGCATATTTACGGTGTGAATAACCAACCAAATTAACCAAAAAGGATTATTTTTTTATAAATGTCGTACTCTTTTTATTATTATTTTCTGTTACTGTTAAAATGTAGATGCCTTGTTTTTAAATTAAATATCAAACATATATCCGAGATTTAATTATTTGTTACCTTTTTTTACTTCTAAATTTGTATTTTAGCTTTTAAATTGTTAAAAATTATATGCAATCATTCAAAACCATACAGCTTAAATTAGCTGCTTTTATAAAAAAATATTACACTAATGAACTTATAAAAGGGAGTATTCTTTTTGTTTCTTTTGGTTTGTTATACCTGTTTTTCACCATTTTTGTCGAATATTTTTTATGGTTGAAACCTACTTTTCGTACCATACTTTTTTATAGTTTTATTGGTATTGAATTGTTTCTCTTTATAAAATATATAAGTATTCCGTTGGTAAAACTTTTCGGAATTAAATCTGGTATTTCAAAAGAACAGGCTTCCAAAATTATTGGTAAACATTTTACCGAAGTAGAGGATAAGCTACTTAACCTTTTACAATTGCAACAAAACGATTCAAAATCGGAATTACTTGTAGCAAGTATTGAACAAAAAGCTGCTAATTTAGAACCAATTCCGTTTAAATCTGCAATTCAATTTTCTACAAATAAAAAATACCTTAAATACTTAATTTTTCCTGTTTTAATATGGTTAGTTACTTTGATTACAGGTAATAAATCGATATTAAACGAAAGTTTAAATAGAGTTGTACACTATCAAACCGCTTATGAACCACCAGCTCCGTTTTCCTTTGTTTTAGATACAAATAAATTAATAGCAATTGAAGGAGAAAATTTTACCGTTACTGTTTTTACAAAAGGAAATGTATTGCCAGAAAACGTTTCAGTTGTTTATAATAAGCAATCTTATTTTTTAAAGGAAGACGCTATAGGTTCTTTTAATTATACCTTTACCAATTTACTTTCCGATACTTCTTTTTATTTCGAATCAAATGGTATACAATCAAAAGAATACACAATAAAAGTTATTAAAACACCTAAAATAACCGATTTTAAAATGGTTTTAAACTATCCTAATCACACAGGTAAAAAAACCGAAATTTTAAGTAATACAGGTAATTCTATCGTGCCTGAGGGAACAACTATAACTTGGAAAATACAGACTAATAATACCAATATGATTGCTTTAGAAAGTTTAAAGGATTCCACTTTAGTGAAATTTTCTAACGATAAATCGGAATTTAAGCATGGTAAAAGAATACTAAATAGTTTTGATTATAACATTCTTACTTCGAATAAAAATTTAAAAAATTACGAAAAATTACAATATAGCATTCAAGTAATTAAAGATGAATTTCCTAAAATTCAAGTAAAAACCGATATTGATTCTATCTCTAGAGGTAAGGCACAATTTGTTGGACAATTAATAGATGATTACGGAATAAGCAAATTAAACTTGGTATATTACGATAGAAAAAATAACGAAAATAAGCAAACTCTATCCTTACCAGTTACTGCACAAACCTTTCAAGAATTTTATTATATTTTTCCTGAACAATTAGAATTAGATAAAGGAAAAGAATACGAATTTTATTTTCAAGTATTTGATAATGATTTAGTTAATGGAAATAAATCGGTTAAATCAAAAATATATCACTATAAAAATAAAACGGATTTAGAAATTCAAGAAGACATACTTAAAGAACAGAAAAAAACTTTAGAAAATCTAAATA
>CAMZLT010000017.1 GCA_947311745.1 uncultured Flavobacteriaceae bacterium
ACATCTACAAATATATTAATAATAATAAACATAGTTGCAATTACGATAGAAGAACCTATTATAATTGGATAATCTTTTTCGTTTAATGCTTTTATAATTTCTTTTCCTAAACCGTTCCATCCAAATATATACTCTACAAAAACGGCTCCTGCAAGTAAGGATGCAAACCAGCCTGATATTGCGGTTACTACAGGATTTAAAGCATTTTTTAAAGCGTGTATATACATAATTTTAAAGATAGAGAGTCCTTTTGCTTTGGCGGTCCGTATATAATCTTGGTTTAAAACTTCTAATAAAGAATTTCGCATTAATTGCACTACAACAGCTAAAGGACGGATACCTAAAACAATTGCTGGTAAAATTAAATTTTTGAGTTGTAGGTATTTCCCTTCGCCGAAATCATCTACTTCGTACAAGCTACCAGTCATATTTAAATTGGTATATTTATGTAGTATAAATCCGAAAAACCAAGCAAATAAAATAGCAGAAAAAAACGACGGAACACTCATACCAAAAGTACTAACAACAGCTACTACTCTATCAAATATAGTATCTTTGTATAAAGCAGATAGGATACCAAAAAGTATTCCAATTATAATCGCAATAAAAATAGATGTAATGGCTAAAACTGCTGTATTTGGCAAGGTTTCTTTAATAATATCAATTACTTTTTTGCCATTTTTTTGATAAGATTCTCGTAAATATGGCATTTTTATAACCGTTACAGTATTTTTTGTTCTAAAAATAGGTGTTGCGTTGTATTTTCCTTTTTGTAAATAGGTAAAATCAGCTTGGTTAGTACTATGAAATGAAATAGGCGACAAATCATTAAGATACAATAAGTACTGTACCGTTTTTGGTTTGTCAAAGCCAAATTTAGCTTTAATAGCCTTTAATTGTTCACTATCCTCTCGTTGATCTTGCATCATTTGTGCTGCATCTCCAGGAATTTTATTTAAGATAAAAAACAGTACTGTAACTACACCAAATAAGGTTATGATTCCGTAAAATACTTTATGTAAAATTTGTTTTAACAAGTTGCTTTTTCTAGTTATTTACGAAAGTCCTGAAATAACACCATCATTATCAATAGACATCCCTTCACTTGCTGGAGTTGCTGGTAAGCCAGGCATACGCATCATTTTTCCTAAAATAGGAATTACAAACCTTGCTCCTGCTGCAATTTCTATTTCACGCACAGTAACTCTAAATCCTGTTGGTCTTCCGATAAGTTTATCGTTATCACTAAAAGATTTTTGGGTTTTTGCCATACATACTGCAAAATCGTTAAATCCTAAGCGATCGATACGTTTAAGGTTTAACATTGCTTTTCTATCAAAATCTACACCATCTGCACCATAAATTTCTTTAGCAATGGTTTCAATTTTTTCTTTAATTGGCGATTTCCAATCGTATAATGGTGTAAAACTTGCTGCTTTATTTTCTACAACATGTACCACTGCTTTTGCTAATTCTTGTGTGCCGTTTCCGCCTTTTGCCCAACCTTTAGATACTACAGCTTGTACTCCTAAAGCCGCACATTTTTCAATTACTAATTTTACTTCCTCTTCGGAATCGCTAATAAAAGAATTTATTGCAACTACTGGCTCTATATTAAATTTGCGAATATTTTCAATGTGTTTTTCTAGATTTGCAAAACCTTTTTCTACACGTGCAACACTTGGTGTATTGTATTCTTCTTTTGGCGAACCACCATGATGGCGTAAAGCTCGGATAGTTGCTACTAAAACAACGCATTTAGGACTCAAATCTGCACTTGCACATTTTATATCTAAGAATTTTTCTGCTCCTAAATCTGCTCCGAAACCAGCTTCGGTAACGACATAATTAGATATAGATAATCCCATTTTTGTAGCAATAATAGTGTTTGTACCTTGTGCAATATTTGCAAAAGGACCACCGTGAATAATTGCAGGGTTTTTCTCTAAAGTTTGTACTAAATTTGGCTTAATAGCATCTTTTAATAAAATTGCCATTGCGTTTTCGGCTTTTAAATCTCTAGCAAATATTGGTTCTTTAGCAAACGTAAATCCTATAAAAATATCCCCTAAACGCTTTTTTAAATCTTCAAAATCTGTTGCCATACAAAGTATTGCCATAACTTCAGATGCAGGTGTAATATTAAAACCATCTTGTCTAGGAATTCCGTTTGCCGTTCCGCCAAGACCAATGGTTATATCACGTAAAGCTCTATCGTTCATATCAATAACACGTTTCCAAGCTATCGTTCTACCATCCAAACCAAGATTTTTGGTTTTACTTTGTAAATTATTATCTATTAATGCCGAAAGCAAATTGTTTGCTTTCTCAACAGCATTAAAATCACCTGTAAAATGTAAATTAATATCTTCCATAGGTACAACTTGCGAATATCCTCCACCAGCAGCACCACCTTTAATTCCGAAAACAGGACCAAGCGATGGTTCTCGTAAAACTACGGTAGTTTGTTTTCCTATTTTATTTAATCCTTCGGTAAGACCTATTGAAACAGTTGTCTTTCCTTCACCAGCAGGAGTTGGTGTAAGTGCCGTTACCAAAATTAAATTGTTTTGTTTAATTTTAGTTTCATCAATTAAAGTTAAAGGTAATTTTGCTTTATACTTACCATAATACTCTAAATCCTCTTCGGTAATATTAATTTTTGATGCTATTTCTTTAATGTGTGAAAGCTTTGTGCTTTGTGCAATTTCAATATCCGATAAATGTGCCATATTTTTGTGTTAATTTTAAGATTGCTAATTTACATAAGTTTTTAAGATGTTAAAAAATAAAAAGCAATTTATTTAAAATAGAGACTTCATTAATTACCTAAAAAAACAGAAAAATTAAAAAGTCATAAAAGAATTGGCTAATTACCTACATAATGTTATATTTGCAAATTCTTAAAAAGAAGTATTAAAAATAAACGTAATATAATGCAAAACAAAGGAGTAATTAAATTATTAGCAATTGTATTTGGATTGATATGTATTTATCAATTATCATTTACTTATGTATCTAATAATGCAGAGGAAAAAGCTAAAATTCAAGCTAATGGTGATGCCAATAAAGAAAAAGCGTATCTGGATTCTTTAGAAATCAATTATTTAACCACAAAATACACCTACAATGATGTAAAAGAAAAGTCATTAAATCTTGGTTTAGATTTAAAAGGTGGTATTAACGCAACTTTAGAAGTTTCGGTAAAAGATATTTTAGTTGGTCTGTCAGGTGAATCAAAAAATGCAACTTTCCGTAAAGCTTTAGCTAAAGCAAGTGACATGCAAAAAAGTACTAGTGACCCATATTTGGATTTATTTTTAAATGCCTTTAAGGAAATTAGTGCAGGTAAAATTAAACTTGGTGATCCAGATATTTTTGGTAAACTAGGCTCGGATATTACCTTTAAAACTACCGATCAAGATGCTGCTAAAATTTTAGCAAAACAAGTAGATGCATCTATTGAAACTGCTTTTAAGGTTATTCGTAACAGAATTGACCGTTTTGGAGTTACACAACCAAACATTCAACGTATTGGTAAAACAGGTAGAATTTTAATTGAATTACCTGGAGCAAAAGATATTGAACGAGTTAAAAAACTTTTAACAGGTACGGCTAAATTACAATTTTGGGAAGTTTACGAAGTTGCGGATATGCAAAATTTCTTGGCTAAAGCCAACCAAAAATTAACTACAATTTTAAAACCTGTTTCTACTAAAAAAGTAAAAGACACTACCAAAAAAGAAGATGCAGTAGATAAAATTCTTTTAGGTAAAAAAGATAGCTTAGATATTAAAAATATAAGTCCGTTAGCAAGTATTTTAAACATTACACAGTACCCTCAAACACCTGTTTTAGGAACTGCTGTTGTAAAAGATACGGCAAAAATTAACGAGTATTTACATATGAAAGAAGTTCGTTCTTTACTTCCTTCTTCTTTAAAATATGCAAAATTTTTATGGGATATTCCTAAAAAGAACAACGATACTATTCGTTTATATGCTATCAAATCTAATCGTAAAGGTAAAGCACCAATCGAAGGTGATGTAATATCTAGTGCAAGACAAGAATTTAGTCAGTTTAGTTCTGAACCAAGAATTACCATGTCTATGAAAAGTCAAGCAGCAAAAAAATGGGCAAAAATGACAGAAAAAAACACTGGTAAATTTGTTGCCGTTGTTTTAGATGATTTTGTATATACTGCACCAAGAGTAAATGGTAAAATCGCTGGTGGAAATACCGAAATTACTGGTAACTTTACCATTGAAGAAGCAAAAGATGTTGCAAATGCATTACAATCTGGTAAATTACCTGCTTCTGCTCATATTATACAATCTGAAATTGTTGGACCATCTTTAGGTCAAAAAGCAATTGATAGTGGTATGAAATCCTTTTTGTTTGCTATACTTTTAGTGTTGGCATATATGATTTTTTACTACGGAAAAGCTGGTATTGCAACCAATCTTGCACTATTGATAAATATGGTATTTATGTTTGGTGTACTTGCCTCTTTCGGAGCAGTTTTAACCTTACCAGGTATTGCAGGTATTGTACTAACTATTGGTATGTCGGTAGATGCGAACGTACTTATTTACGAGAGAATTAAAGAAGAACTTGCAGCTGGAAAATCTTTAAAAGAAGCAATTAATGCAGGTTATAAAGGCTCTTTATCTTCTATTTTAGATGCAAACATTACTACATTATTAACAGGTGTTATTTTATACGCATTTGGTTCTGGACCAGTTAAAGGATTTGCTACTACCTTAATTATTGGTATTATCACTTCGTTATTCTCTGCAATATATGTATCTAGATTACTAATAGAATGGTATGTAAACCGTGGAAGTGAATTTACATTCAATACAAGTATTACTAAAAATTGGTTTAAAAATATCAATATTGATTTCTTAAGTAAACGAAAAATCGCTTTAGTTATATCTGGAATTGCTTTAATTTTAGGTATTGGTTCGTTAGCAACACAAGGCTTAAATTACGGAGTAGATTTTGCTGGAGGTAGAACATATACCGTTAAATTTGATAAAGTTGTAGAACCAACTGCTGTTGCAAATGCTTTAAAAGATGCTTTTGAATCTTTACCAGAAGTAAAAACATACGGAGGAGATACACAATTAAAAATTACCACAAATTACCAAGTAGATAATACTAACGAAGAGGTAGATGCTCAAATTCAACACAAAATGTTTGATGCATTAAAATCCTTTTTACCTACAAACATGACTTACAACACGTTTAAAATTGGCGATAAAAAAGCAGATTTTGGTGTTATGCGTACCGAACTTGTAGGACCAACTATTGCAGATGATATTAAAAAAGATGCAGTATGGGCAGTTTTAGGTTCGTTATTAATGGTGTTTATCTATATTTTAATCCGTTTTAGAAAATGGCAATTTAGTTTAGGAGCAGTTGTAGCAGTATTTCACGATGTACTTATTGTACTTGGTGTGTTCTCATTACTATACAAATTTTTACCATTTGAGGAAATTAACCAAGCATTTATCGCAGCAATTCTTACCGTTGTAGGATACTCCTTAAATGATACTGTGGTAATCTTTGATAGAATTAGAGAATACTCAAAAGAACATGAAGAGTGGGATTTCAGAAAAGTAATTAATAAGGCACTAAGTTCTACTTTAGGAAGAACTATTAATACTTCTTTAACTACTTTATTTACCTTATTAGTTATCTTTATTTTTGGAGGTGCTTCTATTAAAGGATTTATGTTTGCAATGATTATTGGTGTAGTCGTTGGTACATACTCATCTTTATTTATTGCTTCGCCAATTATGTATGATACCATAATGAAAGGAAAAAACAAAAAACTTAAAGACGTAGCGTAACTATACGAATAAATACAACAAAACCTTTCAAGATGTTAAATTTTGAAAGGTTTTGTGCTTTTATGAATTATTAAACTTTATTAAAAAATGAGTGTTATTAAAATTCACGATAAATACTTTAAGCCTTATTTACCTAAAGAAAAACTAGAAAAATATGTTTCTTTTCTAGCAAAACAAGTAGCAGAGGAATTACCAAAAGATGAAGTGCCAATTTTTATTGGTATTCTTAATGGTTGTTTTATGTTTGTAGCAGATTTTATACGTGAATTTGATAGGCCTTGTAAAGTTAGTTTTGTAAAATTAGCTTCGTATCAAGGTACAAACACTTCCGGAAAAGTAAAACAACTTGTAGGTATTAATGAGAATTTAAAAGGAAAAACGGTTATTATTTTAGAAGATATAATAGATACTGGAACTACTTTAACCGAAATCTATAATATTTTTAGAGATAAACAAGTAAAAGAATTAAAAATTGTAACTTTATTCTTTAAACCAGATGTATTTAAAAAAGAACTACATATTGACTATATCGGAAAATCTATTCCTGATAAATTTATTGTAGGTTACGGCTTAGATTACGATGGTTTAGGTAGAAATTTAGAAAGTATATACCAATTAACAGATAAAAAAATGACAAATATTGTATTATTCGGACCTCCAGGTGCAGGAAAAGGAACGCAAGCAACACGTTTAAAAGAAAAATATGATCTAGTACATATCTCAACTGGTGATGTGTTTAGACTTAATATTAAAAACCAAACTGCTCTAGGCATGGAAGCCAAAAAATATATGGATCAAGGCGATTTAGTTCCTGATGAAATTACCATAGGTATGCTCAAAGCAGAAGTAGAAAAAAACTTAGATTCAAACGGAATTATTTTTGATGGTTTTCCTAGAACCGAACACCAAGCAAAAGTTTTAGACGCATTTCTTACCGAAAAAGGCGAAGAAATTAGCGGAATGGTTGCCTTAGAAGTACCAGAAGATTTGTTAGTAGAACGATTACTAGAACGAGGAAAAACTAGTGGTAGACCTGACGATCAAGACGAATCTAAAATCCGAAATCGATTTAACGAATACGAAACAAAAACAGCCGTTTTAAAAGACTTCTATTTAGAACAAAATAAATATTATGGTGTGGATGGTGTTGGCTCGATTGAGGAAATTACCAATCGTTTAAGCAAAGTATTCGGTACTTTATAAGAGCTTATTCATTTACCAAAAGAATAATTTTACACTAAAAAATAATACATGACAGAAGGCAATTTTGTAGATTACATAAAAATATTTGCTTCCTCAGGAAACGGAGGAAAAGGATCGGTACATCTACACAGAGAAAAATACATTACCAAAGGTGGTCCTGATGGTGGTGATGGTGGTCGTGGTGGTCATATTATTTTAATTGGTGATAAAAATATGTGGACCCTTTTTCACTTAAAATTTAAACAACATTTTAAGGCAACGCATGGTGGTGCAGGAAGCAAAGGGAGATCTACAGGTAAAGATGGTGAAGATATTTATATAAATGTTCCGTTAGGAACAGTGGTTAGAGATAGTGAAACCCAAGAAACTCTTTACGAAATAACCGAAGATAAACAAGAAATAATCTTACTTCAAGGCGGAAAGGGTGGTCGTGGAAATTGGCATTTTAAATCCTCTACCAATCAAACACCAAGATATGCACAACCTGGTATGGAAGGACAAGAAGGTTGGTACCAATTAGAATTAAAAATATTAGCAGATGTTGGTTTAGTGGGTTTCCCTAATGCTGGAAAATCTACTTTATTATCTGTAATTACTTCTGCCAAACCAAAAATTGCCGATTATGCTTTTACAACACTAAAACCAAATTTAGGCATTGTAAAATATCGCGGTTTTAAAAGTTTTGTAATGGCTGATATACCAGGAATTATCGAAGGAGCTGCCGAAGGAAAAGGTCTTGGACACTATTTTTTACGACATATCGAACGAAATTCTACTTTACTATTTTTAATTCCAGCAGATAGCGATGATATTCAAAAAGAATACGATATTTTATTAAACGAATTAAAAAAACACAATCCTGAACTTTTAGATAAAGAGCGTTTACTTGCTATTTCAAAATCTGATATGTTAGATGACGAACTTAAAGAGGAAATGACACAAGAATTACCTAAAGATATTCCGCATATATTCATTTCATCACTAGCAAATGAAGGAATTATAGAGCTTAAAGACAAACTTTGGGCAATGTTACAAGGATAATATAGATTTTCAAACTAATATTGCTGTACAAATTGCTCTAATAAAGCATTGTTTTCACCTCGAATTTCAAATAAAACACGATTAGATTTAAAATCAAATTTTACCAAACCAAAATTAATTTGATGTATAACTTCACTTACTCTACATGGATTTTCCTCACCTGAAAAACTCGTATACGCATGGGTTAAACCACTTGAGGTAAAATCAAGTAACGGATATTTATACTTTCCTATATTCGTTTTTGAAATTTCAGCAATATGCCTATCGCCAGATAAAATCAATACGTTTTTTGCATTAGTTTTTAAAATAATATTTTTTAATTTATCCATTTCGTGAGGCATATTTCCCCAAGACTCAAATCCGTGTTTAGTAGATAAAAATTGAATGCTACTCATTATGATATTAAAATCTGCTTTAGATGTTTTTAATTCATTTTCTAACCATTTCCATTGTGTTTTTCCCAGCATTGTGCCTTGATTATACACATTAGGAATGTAGCGTTTTTTTCCACTAATATCTTTAGTAAGTTTTGTTCGGAAATAACGTGTATCCAACAAAATAACTTTAACCGAATTTGTATCTTTTTTAATTATTGTTGAATAATAAACACCTTCTTGATTTCGCCTTTTATCCATTTTAGAAACATCTAAAAAATTTAGAAACAACTGTTCTGCTTCCTCTTTAATTGGATTTTCAAAACCACCATCGTTTATACCATAATCGTGATCATCCCAAGTTCCGATAATTTTTACATTATTTTTAAAATTTTGATACACCCTATCTTGATTAAATTTGTTGTAATTATTTGCCAAAATTAAAGGATTATCCGTATCAGAATAAATTACATCGCCTCCCCAAATAAACACTTTTGGCTTGTTCTTTAAAATCTCATCAAACAGCACATTTTGTATCCCTTGATTGTTACACGAACCGAAGGCAAGAGTCAAGTCCGTATGAAATGTATTGTTTTCAACAACATTATAAACAACTTTTTCTTTGCAAGAAATAAACAGTATAAGTAAAATAAACACTCGTTTTTTCATCTGTTATTTAGTTAATCTCTATTCCGTAAAATAGAATTTTATTAGAAAAATCTAAAATACAACAAAATACGAAACATCTATAAATATAAATTTTTGTATATATACTTTTTTGTATATATAAATTTTTGTATATTTGCAAAAATCTGAGCTATGGAAACCGTTAAA
>CAMZLT010000018.1 GCA_947311745.1 uncultured Flavobacteriaceae bacterium
AAGATGCAACTACTACACCAACAACAGATGATTATTCGTATTATACATTTAATTACATCTATCAAGATAACGGTTCAACAAAATTTTAGTATAGTTTTGTAAGCTTAACTGTTTAAAATACACACATAATTAAAACCCAAGAAATACTAAGGTGTTTCTTGGGTTTTTAAAATTTATCATCTAAATAAAGCTAAATTCCACGAATTTTGCGATTAAATTATTAGATTTCAATATGAGTTTCTATAAAATTTGTGTCAGAATCAAATTTAATGCACTCCTCTAATAAAATTAAATAGATTACTTAACTAACATCCAAGCATCTTTAGAAATACTAGATTTTATTTTAGCAAGTTTGTTATTTGCATCGTTTAAATTGGCAAAACTTTCAAAAGCTACTTGATACAAATCAAATTTATTTTTACCTATAATACTTGCTTCAAAACCAATATTTTTAAGCTGCTTTACTTTGGTTAGTGCATTTTCTTCGCTTCTGAAAGCACCTGCAATAATATGGTAATTTTTAATAATTGGTTTTGCTTTTAATTCAATTATTGGTAACGGATTATCCATAACAAAAGTAGCATTTTGTATTTTTGCTTCTTGTATTTTTTGCTGTGTGTTTGCAGTTACAAGTTGTTGTTTTTGTTGGTTGTTTTGATTTATTTTTTTAGCCATAAGTGCAATTGAAGCAGCTCCTAACATAAAAATTGCAGCATATTTAACAAATGGCATTCTATTTGTTCGTTTTTTTAATACAATTGGTGGATTTTTATCCTCAATATTTGTATTTACTACATACGAAGATGTCTCTATAGTTGCAATTCTTTCACCTTGCTTTTGATGTGAAATTTTATTAGAAACAATAGATTTTAAACCAAAAGAATCCGTTAAATAATTAATTTTATTTTCTGGTTCAAATTCTATGGTGTCGTTTACGCTAAAAAGTGTTCCAATTCCATCTAAATCTAATTGTCCATTAAGTAATTTTTCAACCCATTCTTGCACTTCAAAATTAATAAAATTAATTGCTGTTGCATATGGCATTTTATCAACCTGAGCAATATAATTTGCTAACAAACCATCATTTTCAATTAAAAGCGAATTAAAGGTAATTTGCTTGTAAGGTGGTAAAAAAGTATGTTGGTTTACGGTTGCACTTTTTTTATTTGTAATAAAGCCGCCAAAATTTGGTACGATAACGCAATCGTAGCGGTATAATAAATCGGATATGTATTCTTCAAGTTTCATGTAAGGGCAAAAGTACTAAAAAAAATAATTATTTTCCTCTTTTTTTAAGCGGAATATATACTACTTTTTTAGTTTCGAAAAATTCATTGGTAAAAAAACTTGAAATTGAATAGGTTACTGCTCTAGGAAAATTTTGAAGCTCTTCTGTCAAATCACCTCCTTTTAAGTATAAAATACCGTTTTTTAATTCGTGATTATTTTTTTTCTTAGTTTTTTTACGAATCCATTTTACAAAATCATCCATTTTTGTAACAGCACGACTTATAATAAAGTCAAATTCGGCTTTTACTTTTTCGGCACGAATTTGTTCGGCTTTTACATTTTTTAAATCAAGTGCTGTACTAATTTCGGTAACAACTTTTATTTTTTTTTGAATAGAATCTACTAAATAAAAAGTTGTTTCAGGAAATAATATTGCTAACGGAATTCCAGGGAATCCACCACCAGTACCAACATCTAAAACGGTACTTTTAGGCTTAAAAGATAGTACTTTTGCAATGGCAAGAGAATGTAATACGTGTCGTGTATATAAGGCATCAATATCTTTTCTAGAAATAACATTTATATTAGCATTCCATGTTTTATATAAGTTTTCTAATTGTTCAAATTGTTGAATTTGTTTTTTAGATAAATCGGGAAAATATTGTAAAATTTCATTCATAATAATAGTACAAAAGTACTGTTTTATATGCGTTGTTTTTAAGAAAAAATGATAAATATTAGTTTTTTCAAATAAAAATGATGTAATTTCGTTGTTTCAAATAAAAAATCAACAACAATTATTAAAATATGGACACAGCAAACACAATTCGGTTTTCAAGAATTGACAAAACAAAATTCTTTAGAACACTAAACAAAAAGGTAAATAATTATTTTAAAGAAAATAACATTAAAAAAACAGGAAATGCAAAATTGTATTTTAAAGCTATTGTAATGTTTTCGTTATTTTTAGTTCCATTAGTAATATTATTACTCTAGATTTATCTGGTTGGATTCAAGCGTTACTAATGGTAGTAATTGGTATCGGAATGGCAGGCGTTGGGATGAACGTAATGCACGATGCTAATCACGAAGTTTTTTCAAGTAAAAAATGGGTAAATAAGTTAATGGGAAGTTCTATTTACATTCTTGCAGGAAACGATTATAACTGGAAAGTACAACACAATGTTTTACATCATACATATACTAATATTGTTGGTCATGATGAGGATATTGATGCGGGAAGAATTATTCGTTTTTCAAAACACTCTAAGTGGTTAAAAATTCATAAATTTCAAAAATATTATTCGTTTTTTCTTTACGGATTATTAACTGTAAATTGGGCAATAACAACCGATTTTAAACAAACGTATAACTATTTAAAACGTAACTTATCGTATGGTAAAATGCCAAAACCTGCAACACAATGGACAAAATTAATCATTGGTAAAATTTTATATTACGCACTTTGGGTAGCTTTACCTTTATATATGGGTTATACTTGGTGGCAAGTTTTAGCAGGTTTTATGATTATGCATTACACAGCTGGTGTAATCTTAAGTGTAATTTTTCAATTAGCACATGTAATGCCAAATACCGAAATGCCTTTACCTGACGAAGAAGGAAATATGAAAAATACATGGGCAATTCATCAATTATACACTACATCTAATTTTGCTCCGAATAATAAATTAGTAGAGTTTTATACAGGTGGTTTAAACCATCAAGTAGAACATCATTTGTTTACACAAATAAGTCATATTCACTATAAAAAAATAGCAGAGTTTGTTAAAGAAACAGCTCGTGAATTTAATTTACCTTACAACGAATATAATACTATGTTTGAAGCAATTAAAGAGCATTATAAGCAATTAAAAGAATTAGGAAAAAAACCTAGCTTTGCCTAATCGTAATAAATTATGTAATTAGTTTTATTTCGATGTAAAAAAAACCAAAAGAGTTAAATATTTAATTCTTTTGGTTTTTTTATGCTTTCAATTTAAACATACTGTAAGGTAAATTATTTTGTTCTAAGAAATAATATAGATATTATGGTTTTGTTTTAACGTGAAAGTTTTTTTGGGTCACATATTTTTTATGGGGATTAGGCAAAAAGTTTGTGCAATCTAAAAAGGAAAAAAGTTGTATCAGCCACCCCTCTTAAATTAGCTCTAAA
>CAMZLT010000019.1 GCA_947311745.1 uncultured Flavobacteriaceae bacterium
TACCATGTATTTGGCGAATTTGGAGGTGTAAATCCTTCTATATCCGATTCTGCAACCTATACTTTTTTAGCAGCAAAAACAATGGCAGATACCTTTGAAGGAAATACCGAAGGTTGCTATTTATACTCTAGACATACCAGTCCGAGTAATTTAAACCTTGCCTCAGCAATGGCTGCAATGGAAAACACCGAAGCTGCTTTAGTTTCAGGTTCTGGAATGGGAGCAATTACTTCGGTAATTATGCAAATTTGCAGTGCCGATAGTCATATTGTTTCTAGTAGAACTATTTACGGAGGAACACATGCCTTTCTTAAAAATTTTCTACCAAAACTTAATATTACCACTAGCTTTGTAGATATTACTAATCTTGAAAAAGTAGAAAAAGCAATTACAAAAAACACTAAAATGATTTATTGTGAATCGTTAAGCAATCCTTTATTAGAAATTGCCAACATTCCTGAATTGGCAAAAATTGCAAAAAAACACAACATTCCGTTAGTTGTAGATAATACTTTTACACCTTTAATTATTTCTGCAAAAGAATTAGGAGCTGATATTGTTTGCCACAGTTTAACCAAATTTATAAACGGAACAAACGATACTGTTGGTGGTACAGTATGTGCAGATGCACAATTTATTACAGATATGAAATCGGTTATGGATGGTGCTGCGATGCTACTTGGACCTGTAATGGATAGTTTTCGCTCAGCAAGTATTTTAAAAAATACACGAACGCTACATATTCGAATGAAAAAACATAGTGAAAATGCTTTGTATATTGCACAACAATTAGAAAAAGACAAAGTAAATGTGGTGTATCCTGGATTACAAAGTCATAAAAATCACGAATTATTTAAAAAATTATACAATGCAGAATTTGGTTTTGGAGGTATGCTAACCATCGATGCTAATAATTTAAAAACTGCCAATAAATTAATGGAATTAATGCAAGAAAAAGGCGTTGGATTTTTAGCCGTAAGTTTAGGTTTTTACAAAACCTTGTTTAACGCTCCTGGCACAGGAACATCTAGCGAAATTTCTGAGGAAGAACAAAAAGAAATGGGTTTAAACGATGGTTTAATTCGTTTTTCAATGGGGTTAGATAACGATATTGAACGTACATATTCACTTATTAAAGAATGTCTTAAAGAAGTTGGATTGATATAATACCAAACTATAAAAAAATCAAAATCCCAATTATTTTCATAATTGGGATTTATTTTTGGTACGTTTTTTGTGTCGTATTCCATATTATTAACTCTTAAATTAAATAGTATGAACACACAAAAACAAACTCGTTTGGAAAACAAGAACGCTCCAAACACAAAATTACAAAAAAGTTCGGTAATTTTTATGCAATTAGGATTAATCCTTGCCTTATTTTCCGTTTATATTTTTTTAGAATATAAAACTTACTGGAAAGTGCCTGAATTAACTGCTGACGAAGTTGCCTCTATTGATACCGAGGTTTACGTTCCTAAATTTGAAATTGAACGAAAAAAACCAAAAATTACCATTGTAAAAACAAAACCAAAAGTGGTAAAACCAGTTATTGACGAATTTAAAACGGAAAAAAACAATACAAAAACAGAGAAAAAAATAATCGAAACAGTATTAATTCCGATAGACAACAACGATGATAATCCCACACAACAGCAATTAACCGTGTCCGATGTTTCAGAACAGGAAGATTATGTAGAAAACAACGAACCTGTAGATTTTATTAGATTAGAGGATATTCCTACTTTTCCTGGTTGTAAAGGTACAAACGAACAAAAAAGAAAATGTTTTAATAAAAAAATACAAAAACATATTCAACGAAATTTTAATGTAGATTTAACACAAACTTTAGGTTTATCCGAAGGAAAACATCGCATTAATATACAATTTATTATAAACGAGCAAGGCGCAATTGCTGGTATTAGAAGTACTGCAACACACCCAAGATTAAAAAAAGAAGCAGAAAGAATTATTAAAAAATTACCTAAATTTAAACCAGGACTGCAACGATTAAAACCTGTAAAAGTTAAATATAACGTTCCTATTAGTTTTAATATAGAGGATTAATTTTTAATTTATATTGCTTTACTACATGCGATATATATATCAAAAGATTCCGAGATATCTCGGAATCTTTTCAACTTTGATTATTTTCATCTTGTAATATTTTATAAAAATCAACTCGTAAAATTTAGAACTATAATTATTGTTTTGACAAAAATACAACAACTAAAATTTAAAATTATGAATCGAAAAATAATATTAATTACACTTTTTTTCTTAGGAGGAATATTTTATACATTTAGTCAATCAAAAAAAAATGATTTAAAATTTACTATTTCTGCTTTACCATTATTCGGAAGTTCAGAAAACTTTGAAACAGGAATAAACGGAATCGTAATTAAACCTACAATAGGTTATCATATTTCCGAAAAAACATCTATTGAATTAAATTTCTCCTATACAACACTAAAGGATGTAAAAATCGACAATATTAATTCCTACTATAACTCCTACGCCTTTATACCTACATTAAGAAATAATTTTATAAATAAACAAAAAATTAGATTTTTTACAGAAATTGGTTTAGGATTAGGTACTATTAAATACAATGCAAATAATAATAGATTTAGAACTATTAAACACGAACAACTAAGTGGTGGGATTTCTATTTTAAATATCGGAATTGGTGGAAATTATTATTTTAATGACAAATTTGGAATAGAATTAATTATTCCATATATAAGCACTAAAAATATTACATCCGAAAGTATTAATAATATTTATTCAGGAATTGGACCAACTATCGGTTTTACATACAAACTTAATTAACCTATGAAATTACATATTATGTTAACAAAAAAATAAGCCATAATTTCGTTTTCTGTTGTACCTTTACATCGTGCAAAAAATAAGAAAACTTACATACCAACAAATTGATTTTAACAAATACGATTTGTGCATAAAAAACGCTACAAATTCAAGAACTGAAGCCTATTCTTGGTATTTAGACATAGTTTGCAATAAAAATTGGGAAGTACTTGTTTTAGATGATTATAAAGCAGTAATGCCATTACCTATTCGTAAAAAATATTTAATAAACTATGTGTATAATCCAATGTGGATTTTACAATTAGGTGTTTTTAGCAATCAAAAAAACACCAATATAAATGCATTTCTCAACAAATTATTTAAACAATACAGACTAGTAGATTTACGATTAAACACCAATAATCTACCTACAAAAATAACTCATCTAACAAAAAAAGAAACCCATTTTTTAAAAATAAGCGAGTACGAAAATCTTAAAAAAAAATTTAGAAGCGATCGTAAAAAAGATTTGAAAAGAGCCTTAAAATATAAACTAACACCAAATTGGAATGCTAGTAATTTAGACAATTTTATAGATTTATACGCTTTTAATTTACAACAACGAGCTAAAGAAATAACCAATAAAGACATAACAAAAGTTCGTAAATTACTAAAAACCATTTTACACAAAAACAAAGGCGAGTTACTTACCATTTATGACGAAAATGAGCATTTAGTTGCAGGAGGTATTTTTCTAAAACACCACGACACCATTACCATTTTACTATCCACAACCGATTTGAAAAATCGCAAAAATGGTGGAAACACTTTCTTAATAGACACTGCAATTCAAAAATACCAAAATCACTTTACTAATTTTGATTTTGGCGGTTCGTCCATACCATCGATTGCAAATTATTTTTTAAGTTTTCAAGCAAAAACAGCCAATTATTTTCAA
>CAMZLT010000020.1 GCA_947311745.1 uncultured Flavobacteriaceae bacterium
ACCCAGGACCCTCTCCTTAAAAGGGAGATGCTCTACCAACTGAGCTACCTGGTCAGGTAGTTTTTCTTAGCGGTTGCAAATATACAAGGCTTTTTTAGTTTCACAAACTTTTTTTTGTTTATTTTTGACTTTTTAAAGAATCAAAAAATGAATATTGTTTTACTTGGATATATGGCTAGTGGTAAATCTATAATTGCTAAAGAATTAGCTAAAAACATTGCTACGGATTTTATAGACTTGGATGCCTATATCGAGAAAAAAGAAAATTTAAAAATTTCTGAAATATTTAAAAATAAGGGAGAAATCTATTTTAGAAAACTAGAAAACCACTGCTTGAAAGAGGTTTTGAATACAAAAAGCAAAATTATATTAGCTGTTGGAGGTGGTACGCCTTGTTATGCAGATAATATGAGTATAATAACGGGAAATGCTACATCAGTTTATTTAAAAGCTTCCATTGATACGATATATAATAGAATACTTTCCGAAAAAAGAAAACGGCCTTTGGTTAACAAAATTCCTAATGAAAAGCTAAAAGAATTCATAGCGAAACATTTATTTGAAAGAAATAATTTTTATAATAAAGCAACTGTTGTAATTTCAGTAGACGATAAATCTATTGAGGAAATAACTTCTGAAATTTTACTCCAAATACACAATGGATTTATTGTCTGAAAATACAACAGTTATATGTTCTTGTGTTGATGTAGAAAGTGAAATACCTTTGAAATCTGCTTTTACAGGGAACTTTTTGTGATTCCGATTAACTAAAACTGCAGTTTTAAATTGTTTTAAAGGTACATCTAAAAAATGTTTTATCGCATAAATTAAAGTAGAACCAGAGTTTAAAACATCATCAACTAAAATAATAGATTTACCTTCATATTTCTCACTAGAGATATCTGTAGTAACCCCTTTAAGTGGATTTTTCTTATCGATACTAACTTTGCATAATGTGCTTTTTGTAGTTGAAATTATTTCTAATATTTTTTGTATTTTTTCAGCAAGAATATAGCCGTTATCTGTAATTCCAGCAAGGATAACCTCTTTTTCAGTACTGTTATTTTCGTAAATTTGAAAAGCAATTCGCTTAATTTTTAAGTTTATTTGCTCGTTTGTTAAAATTATGGTTTTAGACATTTTTTCTTTTTTTTGAAAGATTGCAAATAATTCTTTATTTTTTCTTGGTGTGATAGAATTATATGCAGTTTCTATAGTTTTAATAGTAAAATAAGGAGAGAATCTTTTTTTGTATTCTGTTATAGACCCACCATACGGAGGTCCTTGCTCGCTTAAAGGGAATTGAAAAAGTAATCCGACTAACTTTCCGTTTTTGTTAAGTAAACTATTCATTTTATTAACGTATTTATCTCTTAACTTTGGATTTATAGCACAATAAAAAGTTTGTTCAATTATTAAATCAAATTTTTTATTTAAATCAAAAAAATCACCACAGATAACATGTTCTTTTGGAAAACTAGGAACTCTTTTTTTAAAATTTTCAACTGCTAATTTAGAGATATCAACAATAAAAACATTTGTAAATTTTTTTTTGTGTAAGTATTCTGCTTCATAACTATTTCCAGCTCCAGGTATTAGTATAAAAACCTCTTTATTGTTTAATTGGTTAATATACGTTTTTATAGGAGGTGAAATCATTCCTAAATCCCAACCGATATCGTTGTTTTTATATCTATTATTCCAAAAAGTTTTAGACATCCTCTAAAGTATTAAAGTCCTCAATATCTCTACGGTCTTTTTTTGTTGGTCGTCCTTCGCCTTTTTTTCTATAGTATGCCTTTGCAAATTTTAATAAATCTTGATTGGCAAATTCCTCTTTAGGAGTAGTGTCTTTTCTGTATAAATCAACCAGTTTTGCACCAACTCTATTTTTAGGGATATCTAATACGATAAATTGGTAATTAATTTGGTTTTTTCGTACGATAACTGTCTCGCCATTAAAAACATCTTTAGAAGGTTTTATGTTTTTTTTATTAATTTTAACATGCCCTTTTTTACAAGCCTCAGTCGCAAGACTACGTGTTTTATAATAACGTGTGCACCAAAGATATTTATCAATTCTCATACGTACAAAATTAAAACAATTTTATGGTAAAAGAATACTATCCTTGTAACTATTTGTATTTTTGTGAAAAATTAAACCATATCACGTGACATATAAAGAAACAATTGCTTGGTTATTTTCAAAATTACCAATGTATCAACGACAGGGAGGGGCGGCTTTTAAAAAGGATTTAACTAATATTTTAGCGTTTTCAAACCACTTAGGTCATCCCGAAAAACAATTTAAAAGTATTCATGTTGGAGGTACAAACGGAAAAGGTTCTACAAGCCATATGTTAGCTTCTATTTTACAAGAATCTGGATATAAAGTAGGTCTTTATACATCACCACATCTTAAAAAATTTACCGAGCGGATACGAATTAACGGAAAGGAAATCAGAAAAAACTGCGTTATAAATTTTGTAAAACGAAATAAGGAATTTTTAGAAAAACAGGGATTGTCTTTTTTTGAAATGACTGTAGGTATGGCTTTTGAACAATTTGCAAAACACAAAGTGGATATTGCAATTATTGAAGTTGGTCTAGGAGGAAGGCTCGATTCGACAAATATAATTACACCTTTAGTTTCGGTAATTACGAATATAGGTTTGGATCATACACAATTTTTAGGAAATTCTTTATCAGAAGTAGCTTATGAAAAAGCAGGAATTATAAAAAAAAATATACCTATTGTTATAGGAGAAACACATAAGGAGACTATTTCAGTTTTTAAAGAAAAAGCACAGAATAATGGAGGTACTATTTCTTTTGTAGAAAATAAAGAATATAGCGATTATGTTTCTGATTTAATCGGAGATTATCAAAAAAAGAATATAAAAACAACACTGGCAACTTTAGAAGTGTTAACGAAAAATTATAATTTTAATATTTCAGAGAAATCAATAAAAAACGGATTTTTGAAAGTTGTAGAAAATACTAATTTACTAGGACGTTGGCAAATTTTACAAACAAAACCAAAAGTTATTTGCGATACAGCACATAACAAAGAGGGGTTAGTCTATGTTTTAGAGCAATTAAAAAGAGAATCGTATGAAAAATTGCATATAGTATTGGGTGTAGTTTCTGATAAAAATTTACAAATAATTTTACCAATGTTCCCTAAAGAGGCAATCTATTACTTTTGTAAACCTAATATTCCAAGAGGCTTAGGTGTAAATATTTTACACAAAGAAGCTACTATATACGATTTAAAGGGAACAGTTTTTAATTCTGTGTCTAAAGCTTATAAAAGTGCAAAATTAAACGCTAATAAAAAGGATGTTATATATATAGGAGGAAGTACTTTTGTTGTGGCAGAAATTGTATAAGTACAATTAAATAGGTTGTGGTGAATTATTACATAATGTATTTTTATAACATACTGATTTGTAAATATTTATTTTTATATTCTAAAAAAAGGATAAAAAATGTTTGTCAAATAAGAAAAGGCTTGTATATTTGCAACCGCAATTAAAAGGGCGATTAGCTCAGTTGGTTCAGAGCACCTCGTTTACACCGAGGGGGTCAGGGGTTCGAATCCCTTATCGCCCACACTTTTTTTGCAACTTATATATAATAAGGGCGATTAGCTCAGTTGGTTCAGAGCACCTCGTTTACACCGAGGGGGTCAGGGGTTCGAATCCCTTATCGCCCACA
>CAMZLT010000021.1 GCA_947311745.1 uncultured Flavobacteriaceae bacterium
AAAACAATAAGTAAAGAAACCATAAAATTAAAAGCAACAAGCAATTTAACCGATTTGTTAAGACAAGAATTACATATGGATTTTTCTTTCAATCCTGTTTTTGGAGCAGGTATTAAATTAAACGGTATATCAAAAGAAAATATTAAAATTTTAATAGATGGTGTACCGTTAATTGGTAGAGTAAATGGCGTCTTAAATCTTAATCAAATAAATTTAGATAATATAGAACGTATTGAAATTATTGAAGGACCCGTTTCTGTTTTTTATGGAACAGATGCCATGGGAGGAATTATTAATTTAATCACTTCAAAAAATCAAAATAAGCTGGTAACAGGAACTATTTCAGCGACTTACGAAACAATAGATGCAAAAGATTTAGATGCAACTATTGGCTTTAAATTTGGTAAAAATATTTTTAAATTCGGAACAGGTTATTCGTATTTTAACGGATTAAATACCGATGATGCAAACGAAAGATCGTTAAATTGGCCAAAAAAACGCCAGTATTACAAACAACTAAAATATTTGCGAAATATTGGTAATTTTAACCTGCGTTTTTCAAGTGATTATTCCGATGAATTAGTGCATACCTTTGGTGAAATTAAACATGCCAAAGCAACAGACATTGATTATACAACTAGACGTTTTGACAACACTTTAAACATACAAGGTAAAATACATAAAAATAACTATTTAGATTTCACGGTTTCGTATTTAAACTACGATAGATTTGATACGTCTTACAAATTTGTTCCTGCAACAAATACCACAACATTAATTGAAAATAATCCAAACGAAAACGGAAATTATTTCGATACTTTTTTTACGAAATTACAATACGCAAATACAAACAAAACTAGTAAATTAAATTATGCTATTGGTTTTGAATACGAAATGGATTATGGTAAAGGAAACCGTATTTTAAATTATAAACAACAAGTGGAAAACACGTCGTTATACACAAGTGTAAATTATAAAATCACCAAGAATTTTGAAATACAACCAGCACTTCGTTATACTAAAAATAAAGTATTTGGTAATTTGTTTTCTCCTGCATTTAATACAAAATACAGATTAAACAATAAACATAGTATTCGTTTTGCTTACGGAAACGGTTTTAGAACACCAAGTTTAAAAGAATTATATTTAGATTGGACACCAACATTTGGACCATTTACCTATACGTTTTCTGGAAATGAAAATTTAAAATTAGAGTCATCTAATAGTTATAATTTGTATTATACCTATTTTGGTAAAAATGTAACTTTAGAGCCTTCTGTAAGTTATAACGAAATTAAAAATTTAATAGGTTTAAGCGAAATGGTACATTTTGAACGGCATTATATTAACCTTAATAAAATGAAATCTTTAAATTTTTCTATACAAACAAAGCTGAATTATATTGAAAATTTACAAATTAATTTAGGAGCTTCTTATTTAGGTAGATATATCAAATATACCGATACATTTAATTCCAATACGTTTATGTTTACACCTTCGGCAAATACTTCTATTACATATAGATATAAGCCTTTTAAAATGAATTTTAATTTATTTTATAAATATTCAGGTAAAAGAAAAGGACATTATATAGAAGAAGTTGCAGGAGAAGAAGTATTGAAAGAAACCACAAGACAAGACTTTAGTAATTTAGATTTTACCATAAAAAAAGAATTCTTTAAAGGTAATTTAGAAATTATCACAGGAGCAAAAAACATTTTTAACGTAACCGATATTGAAACATACAATCAAATAGGAGTTGCACACGAAAGAAATAACCAGCTTTTAGGAAGTTTTTATTTTTTAAAAGCATCATATAAATTTTAAAACAATTAAATACAAAAAAATGAAACATTTATTTTTAACATTCGTATTTGCTGTAGGATTTGCAGTATCTATGTTCGCACAACAATTTGGCATGTCTGCTGAAATTAGACCTCGTTATGAAACCAAACATGGTTATAAAAGCCTGTTAGCAACCAATGCCGATGGCTCTAACTTTATTTCACAACGTACTCGTTTAAATTTTGATTTTAAAAACGAAAAATTAAAAATCAGATTATCCATGCAAAATGTTAGAGTTTGGGGTGATGTAAGCACTTTATCTGCTAATGACAATGCAAATTCTTTACACGAAGCTTGGGCTGAAGTAAACTTAAATTCTAAATTATCTTTAAAATTAGGACGACAAGAAATTGTTTACGATGACCATCGTATTTTTGGTAATGTCGGTTGGGCACAACAAGCACGAAGCCACGACGCATTTATCTTTAAATACCTACCAAATAAAAACAATCGTTTAGATGTTGGATTTGCTTTAAATTCCGATTCGCAAGCAGGTGTAGATAATTTATATAGCAACGTAGCAGGTTACAAAACCTTTCAATATGCTTGGTATCACGGAAAATTTAACCAATTAGGTCTTAGCTTTTTGTTACTAAATACAGGAATTGAATATTTAGACACTGCATCTGACCAAAAAGTAGATTATTTTCAAACTATTGGACCTCGTTTCACGTATAAAAAAGATAAATTAAATGCAAATGCAGCACTTTATTTTCAAACAGGAAAAGTTACCGATATAAAAGTTAATGCAATGTATTATGCAGCAAATTTAGGATATAAAGTTAGCGATGTATTTAAAATTGGTGTAGGTTACGAATATTTATCAGGTAAAGATATGGATGATACCAATGCCGATATTAACACTTTTGCACCATTATTTGGTACAAACCACAAATTTAACGGATGGATGGATTATTTTTATGTAGGTTTTGGCAATGCAACAGGATTACAAGATATCAACGCAACATTTGCTTATAATAAAAATAAATTCTCTGCTAAATTAATACCACATTTATTTTCTGCAGCAGCAAACGTATATAATGGATCGGATAAAATGGATGCAAATTTAGGAACTGAAATTGATTTTACTTTAGGGTATAAAATAGCAAAAGACATAAAACTAAACGCAGGTTATTCAAAAATGATGGGAACAGACACTATGGAAGTAATAAAAGGAGGTGATAAAGACGAAAACAGCTCTTGGGCTTGGATTATGTTTACCTTTAAACCAAACTTATTTAAACATACTGTTAAGTAATTTTTAGTTAATAGTAGTGATTTGGTCAGGGTTAAATGTAGTGGTTTAACTCTGGCTTTTTATATTTTAAAAAATTAATATCTTTAACGTATGAATAACAAACCGTATTATCACGAAGTAGGAAAGGAAGTTGCTGTTTTTGAACATACCTATACTAATAAATTACCTTTTTTATTAAAAGGACCAACAGGAACAGGAAAATCTAGATTTATCGAATTTATGGCAAATAAATTAGATAAAAAACTAATCACCATTGCTTGTCATGAAGAAACTTCGTCAACCGATTTAATAGGAAGGTACATCATTAAAGGAGCAGAAGCTGTTTGGATTGACGGACCACTTACCAAAGCCGTAAAAGAAGGTGCAATTATCTATCTAGATGAAATTGCCGAAGCAAGACCAGATGTTATTGTAGCTATTCACTCTTTAACCGATCATAGACGCGAATTATATATTGATAAATTAGGGAGAACAATTAAAGCACATAACGATTTTATGTTAGTAGCATCTTTTAATCCTGGATATCAAAAAGGCTTTAAAGAATTAAAACCTTCTACAAAACAACGTTTTATAGCTTTAAGTTTTACCTATCCTGACGAAAAAGTAGAAATAGAAATTTTAATTAACGAAACAAAAATTGATAAGTCAACAGCTAAAAAGTTAGTAAATATCGCTACTAAAATTAGAAATTTAACCGAACTCGGTTTAACCGAAACCGTTTCCACAAGATTATTGGTAGATGCAGCAAAATTGATTCATTCCGGTTTGCCAAAGCGATTATCTGTTGAGGTTGCCATTGTAGAGCCATTAACCGATGATGCTGAAATTATTGAAGCGTTACGCGATTTATGTAATCTTTTAATTTAGGGTTCAGTTAGCGGTATTCAGTGTTCAGTACTCTGTGAAACTGCCAACTACCAACTGAACACTGAGTACCGCTAACTAAAGACTAAAAAAATCACATTAAATAAAAAATGGCACTAGACGAATACTTATACGGAAAAATAGCAAACTTTTTTAAATCCAAAAAAAGAGAAGCTGTTTTTGAAAATGCAAGTACTGTAAAACTAGACGAAATAAAACAACGTTTAACTATTTTCGCTCGTGCAGTTACAGGAAACCCTATAAACATTTACTTGGCAGAACGTGAAGGTGGTTATAAAAATAACAATTTCTTTTTACCTGAATATTACAATGAATTTTTACAATACGAAGAAAATTTATCTTTTTATCTATTTCGTGTTTTATATCTATCTATTCAAAAAAATAAAAATATAAACTGGCAAGAAGGAATCGATCATCCGTTAGAGGAAAGTCGTAAAAATGCACAAAATGCAGCTAAAGAAATTTTACCAGAACTGTTTAAGCAATTTTCGATAACTAAAAAAATACATCAAAATTTAATAACAGTATACAAAGCAAAGCAAACCGCAAAAAAACCAATAGATTATACCTTTATTTACGGAAAATGGATGCGAAACATACCAAAAACTAACTCCGATAAACAGCTTAAAAACTTTAATGATAAAGCAAAAAAAGCCATAAAAGACGAGATTAAAACAATTTTACAAGCAAAAGCAGTTGAAGATGTAATTAGTTTAGAAGTAGATCAAAAACAACAAGAAGATTATGTGATGACACATAATTTTGAAAAAATTGACACTGCCGAAGAACACGATGGAGGTTGGCGTGATTTTGATGGTGATGACGAACTAGACAAGCACAGCAAAGCTTTAGAAGAACTAAACATGAAATATACGGTTCGTATAGATGATACAGTACATTCTGTTTATCAAGCAGATTTTGTTGAAAATATTACCGTATCTGAAAGTGCTGAAATTAAAGCAAATGACTATTTTATTTCGTATGACGAATGGGATTATACCAAGCGAAAATATAAAGAAAATTTTTGTAAAATATACCCTAAGAAAAACCAAGAAAAAGATATTTCGTATTATAAAAAAACTTTAAAAGAGAATGCATCTACCTTACTTGGTTTACGAAAAATGCTAACAAATGTAAACAATAAAATGCAACAACAAAGACGTCAAACACAAGGTGAAGAGTTTGATTTAGATGCATTAACCGATTTATATATTGACATTAAATCTGGTCACACACCTTCTGAAAAAGTATATTTATCTAAACGAAAAAAAGAAAAAGATGTATCCATTTTAATGCTCTTAGATAGTAGTCTTTCTACCGATGGCTATACTGCAAACAACCGTGTAATTGATGTAGAAAAACAGGTATCTATCCTCTTTGGAGAAATTTTAAACGAGTTTCAAGTAGATTTTTCTATAGGAAGTTTTTATTCTAAAACCCGAAACCATGCAAGTTACATTAGTTTAAAAGAATTTGATGAAGATTGGCAAAAATCAAAATACACTATCGGTTCGATAGAACCTGAAGGTTATACACGAATTGGTGTTGCACTACGCCACGCAGGAACTCTATTAAACAAACGAAATACCAAAAATAAATGGATTATCTTAATTTCTGACGGAAAACCAAACGACTATGATAAATACGAAGGAAAATACGGAATTAACGATGTAAAACAAGCCTTACGAGAACTTAACGAACAAAATATAAATTCCTATGCCTTAGCAATAGAAGCAAATGCAAAATATTATTTACCACAAATGTTTGGTGTTAACCACTACGAAATTTTAACAACACCTATTGAATTACTGCAATCTTTAACGAAACTATATGAAAAAATTAAATACCAATCTTAAATATATTTTGCTATTATTTTTGATTTCCTGTAGTAAACAAAAAGATAGAATGTTATTAAAAAAATTCTTATCTAATTAAAAAGAAAAACTTATACGATTATGATATTTTTTTACAAGTCAAAACAATTTTTTCGTTGTGTATGTTTGTAGTAAAAAAGAGATATAAAGTACCACCATCTTTTATGTTGGTTTTTTTACGAATTGTAGCAACGTTATCGGGAAAATTTCGTGTAGTTATGTTTGCTTTTTCTATTTGTAAATTTTTTTTTAATTTTTTTGGATGATAAGCTGTTTGTTGTAAAATTTTAAAAATTCTA
>CAMZLT010000022.1 GCA_947311745.1 uncultured Flavobacteriaceae bacterium
ATCAAAAAATTAAAAAGAAAGTCAAGTTTTTAGATAAATTGGAACTAAAAACATTTAAAGAATTTATTAAATAGTTCATTTATACCATAAATTTGCAAAGGTTTTCGTTACGAAAAGACAAAATAAGTATTAGTGCATATCAAACAAGTATTTACAATAATAATATATGGTTTTGTTTTGCCGTAGAAATGCTTTTGCGGATAAATATAAAAAGAGGGACAAAATTTTGCATCCTCTTTTTATATTTATCCGCAAAAATTTATGAAATTAACTTTATTTAGATGTAAAATTTTAAATCCGAAGGAATACCTTAGTATTTCTAGGGTTTTGAAATAAAGGAGATGAATAAAGATAATTTCAAACCTCCTCAAATTTGGATATTGTGAAACTGCAGAATAAACAATGCAATTATTGGATTACTATGTTTTAATTACAAAATAGTAATATAATGGTAAATTTTTCTGGTTATGTCATTTGTAATTATACCTAGCTTTTTGGATAAAATTCATGAATTAGAAGTGAAAAAATAAATAAAAGGTAATTTATCTTGTTTGGATAGGCTTTAAAAAAATTTTTCAAATTATACTTACTTATTTAAATTTAATTTATATTTGTCAAAATTTTTACAATTATGAATAAATTATTGGTTATCAGTCTGTTTTTTTTATTTTTTGGTGTAACAAGTGCACAAGTTGGTATAAATACCGATGGTAGTAACCCAAACACTTCAGCTATGTTGGATATTAAATCTGTAAATTCTGGTATATTGATTCCACGAATGACTTTAGCACAAAGAAATGCAATTACTTCTCCTGCAACAGGTTTATTAATTTATCAAACAAACAACACTTCTGGTTTTTATTATTATAATGGTACTGCATGGCAATCTATTGATACGAATACAACCGATGGTGATGCTTGGGGGGTTAATGGAGAAGATATTTCCTCAACTATTATTCGAAACGGAGATGTACAAGTTGGAGGAACAAGCAGTTTAGGAAAAGTACGGTTAAGCACTTCTAATAGTACGCATTCAGGATACATATCAATGTATAAAGCAGATGGAGCTCGTATGGGATATATAGGATATGATGCAACTAATTTTACCTATAATGCAGAACAAGGCAAGCATTATTTTTTAGGTGCAGAAGTAGATATTGCCAATAATGCAGAGATTGGAACATCAGGAGAATAAATGGTTATTGGTTCTATGGGGCATTCTAATTGGGCGGGTGTTGCACACAAAGGAAGTGTTGGAACTACTACTTACGCATTATTACAAAATGCAGCAGGACAAACAATATTGAATTCGGCAAGTGGAGAAAAAATTAATTTTAATCAAGGAAATGTGAATAAAATGGTTCTGAATAGTGGAAATTTAGGTATAGGATTATCTGATCCTACTGAAAAATTAGATGTTAATGGAAATGCCAAAATTTCAAATAATTTATACCTTCCTAAAATTAAATCTACTGCTAGTTTTGAAAGAAAAATTTTAGCAATTAATGATAATACCGAGGGGAGAGTTATGCAAATCAGTTCAAGTACTATTTTAGATTATTGTAAACTTGTAAATAGTGCTGTTAATAATGTTACTCCTTCAGGAAATAATACAGGAACTCTAGTCGATCTTACTAATTTTGGAGGGGCAACTACAGGAAAATATTATGTCGATTTGCAATTTTACACTTCTTCATACGGAACGAGAGCCTCTCTTAAAATAGCTGTAGATTTAGATAATACTTTAATAAGAATAATTGGGTATACACACTTTAATGGAGGTTCATACGATACAGTAGGAGACGGGACAAGTGTGGTAACATCTGTTAGTAGTTCGTTTGCAAAAGTTGAAATATCTATAGTAGGTAATATTCTTAAGTTTAGGCAACTATCTAGTGCAGCAGGTGGAGGAGGATGGACTCAGTGTACGGGGAAATATGGTGTATATCCTTTACCTTGGGGATATAAATTTTAAGGAAAATTTATTGATCTTAAATAGAGTTAAAACTATGTGTTTTTAGTACATATTCTTTTTTGCTTTTTATTAATTCATATTGGGCTGTAGGTTTTATAAAACAAACTTTTAGTTTGGTAAATTGAATTTATAGATTTTTAGTTTATAAAATTTAAATATTTCTATTTTTTAGACTTATAAGTAGATTTGTTTTCAAGAAAATAATAACCCATTAAAAAACGCTTTTTATACTGGTCATTGTATTATCTAAAACAACATTACCTATCTATAACTATATATATCTGATTAAAAATCATTCTGTATTCCCTAAATCATCGTATTCGTTATATAAATAATCGTGATACGGAAAACGAGTAATGTGAATTTTTTTAACCAAATCATAGGTTTTTGTTTTAAACTCCTCTAAATTTTCTTTATTCAATGCCGAAATAAATA
Organism: uncultured Flavobacteriaceae bacterium; assembly: GCA_947311745.1. Classification (GTDB taxonomy): domain Bacteria; phylum Bacteroidota; class Bacteroidia; order Flavobacteriales; family Flavobacteriaceae; genus S010-17. The sequence continues at coordinate 2,411 of CAMZLT010000022.1, forward strand.
TGGTATTGCTTTCTTCCATTTTTTGCATCCATGTTTTTTTCCAATCCTCCAAAGTGTAATGTATTTTACTTCGTTCGGTTACTAAATCATCAGCATCAATAGTTTGGTTGGTGTAGGCATCAATTTTATTAAAAACCATTAAAGTTGGTTTGTCATTACTTTTAATTTCTGCTAAAATTTTATTAACGGACTCAATATGATCCTCAAAATTTTTATGCGAAATATCTACAACATGTAATAATAAATCTGCTTCACGAACTTCATCTAAAGTAGATTTAAACGATTCTACTAATTGTGTAGGTAATTTTCTTATAAATCCAACAGTATCGGTAAGTAAAAACGGAATGTTTTTTATAACTACTTTTCTAACTGTTGTATCTAAAGTAGCAAATAGTTTATTTTCGGCAAAAACTTCACTTTTACTAATAACATTCATCAAAGTAGATTTGCCAACATTGGTATAACCAACCAAAGCAGCACGAACCATTTTACCACGATTTTTACGTTGCACAGCCATTTGTCTGTCAATTTTATTCAATTTCTTACGTAGAAGTGTAATTTTATCACGAATAATACGTCTATCGGTTTCTATTTCTGTTTCACCAGGACCACGCATTCCGATACCTCCTTTTTGTCGCTCAAGGTGTGTCCATAATCGCGTTAAACGAGGTAATAAATATTGGCATTGTGCCAGTTCTACTTGTGTTTTTGCATATGATGTTTGTGCTCGTTGAGCAAAAATATCTAAAATAAGATTGGTTCTATCTAAAATTTTACAGTTTAAAATTTTTTCAATATTTCGCAATTGCGAAGGACTTAATTCATCATCAAAAATTACCGTTTTAATATCATGAGCTTCGATATAATCTTGTATTTCGTCTAATTTACCAGAACCAATATAGGTTTTGGTATTAGGAATTGCCATTTTTTGAGTAAACCGTTTTGCAACCGTCCCTCCTGCCGTATATGCTAAAAACTCTAATTCATCTAAATATTCTTTAGATTTTTCTTCGTTTTGATTTTGAGTTATAACTCCAACTAAAACAACTTTTTCCGTATCTATTTTACTTTCTATCATACTGCAAAAATAGAAGCTTTTTATGGATTAATTTTTTTTTACGCATTTTTTTAGTACTTTAACGTTTTAAAATAAAAATTTTGAACAATAAAGACACCAAAAACGAATTTACAATAGCGTTTTATAATTTAGAAAATTTATTTGATATTTACGATGATCCTAATTTTGACGATGATGATTTTTTGCCAGAAGGAGAAAAAAAATGGACACTTCGTAGGTATAAAAAGAAAATAAAACGATTATCAAAAGTAATTTCAACTATAGGAAATGATAAAATGGCACATCCTCCTGTTGTTTTAGGTGTTGCTGAGGTTGAAAATATTGATGTAGTTTTAGATTTGGTAGAATCAGAAAGCTTAAGCAATTTTGGTTATAAAGTAGTGCATTACGATTCACAAGACGAAAGAGGTATTGAAGTAGCTTTTATCTATCGTGAAAAATATTTTGAATTACTAGATTCTAAACGATATTCCACCTATTTTATTCGCGAAAATGGTAAAAAAGATTTTACTAGAGATATTTTAAAAGTAAAAGGGAGGTTAAATGGCGAAATTATTTATTTTTTAGTAAATCATTGGCCATCTAGACGAAATGGAACAGAAGAATCAGAATATAAACGTATACAACTTGCCAACTTAGCACGAAGTATTATTGATGAGATTCAGCAAGAAAATGCCGAAGCAAAAATCATAATTATGGGTGATTTTAATGACAATCCTACAAATAAAAGTATTAAACAAACTTTAGTTACATCTGATTTTTACAATCCAATGGAATCCATTTTTGATAAAGGAAATGGAACAGGAAACTATCAAGGTGAATGGTTTCTTTTTGACCAAATAATATTTACTAAAAATTTCTTTAGTTACGGAAAACATATTTATAAAAGCACCGATATTTATGATAAACATTTTTTAAAAGACAAACAAGGCAAACACAAAGAAAATCCTTTGCGAACCTATCGTGGAAAATGGTATAAAGGAGGGATTAGTGATCATTTTCCTGTTTATATGGCTGTTGATAAATATGAAGACGATGAAAAATAAGGACATTCTTTATTTTTTAGCTTTACAAAAAGCAAAAGGAATTGGTAGTATTAATGCAAAAAAATTAATTAAAAAATGTGGTTCTGCCAAAGCTGTTTTTACTGAAAAAACACAAAACCTTTTAAAAATTGAAGGAATAGGATTACATAAATTAAAAGGTTTAAAAGAAAAAAACCTTTTTAAACTTGCCGAAAAAGAAATAGATTTTATTCAAAAAAACAATATAGAAATTCGTACTTTTTTAGATGATAACTTTCCATATCATTTAAAAAATGCCATAGATTCACCAATTTTATTCTTTAAAAAAGGAAAGATAAACCTTGAAAACAAACGAATTATAAGTATTGTCGGAACACGAAATATGACCAATTATGGTAAATCATTTTTAGAAAAATTAATCGACGAAATAAAACTATATAATCCCGTTGTTATTAGTGGTTTAGCTTATGGTGTAGATATTTTAGCACATCAATTAGCAATTAAAAACAACTTACAAACAGTTGCAGTTTTGGCACATGGTTTAAACCAGATTTATCCTAAAAAACACCATAAAGAAGCTACAAAAATGTTAGAAAATGGTGGTTTAGTAACCGAATTTTGGAGTACATCCAATCCTGATAGAGAAAATTTTATTAAACGAAATCGTATTGTTGCAGGAATTTCACAAGCAACAATTGTAATAGAATCCGCAATAAAAGGAGGTTCGTTAATAACTGCAGACATCGCTAATTCGTATAATCGTGATGTTTTTGCCTTGCCTGGTCGTACATCGGATTTGTTTAGTGCTGGTTGTAATAATTTAATCAAAACCAACAAAGCTGCGATGCTTACTTCTGCAAAAGATTTGGCATATTTATTAAATTGGGAAACCAAAACGAAACAAAAACCAATTCAAAAACAGTTATTTGTTGAATTAGATTCTGCCGAAAAAACGATTTATAATTACCTATTAAAAGAAGGCAAGCAATCTTTAGATATCATAGCTTTACATTGTAATTTACCAATTTATAAAATATCTAGCATTTTATTAAATTTAGAACTAAAAGGAGTAATTAGACCTTTGCATGGTAAAATTTTTGAAGCAATTTAACCCGAAAAATTCATAAGTTTTCGTTATGAAAAGTCAAAATGCCAATAAAATTGGGAAGCGCAGGAATTTTTTAGTGAAATAATTGTAGCCCAATTCTGAGCTAAGTAAATTTTGAGCATTTTCAATTATAGCAGGTAGTTTGGCTTTGTAATAGAAAATGTATGAATTTTTCGGGTTAATCGTTCCATCTAAATTTTTTAAATAAATCCCAAATTACAATTCCTGTAGTAACCGAAATATTTAAGGAGTGTTTTGTGCCAAATTGCGGAATTTCAACGCAAAAATCACTTTCCGAAACTACTTCTTGTTGTACACCTTTTACTTCATTTCCCATAATAATGGCATATTTTTTTGCTTTATCGATAGTAAAATCTTGTAGTTTTATACTATTATCTGCTTGTTCTATACTTACCGCGATATATCCGTTTTTTTGCAAAGTTTTTACTAATTCTAAAGTGTTTTCTTCATATTCCCAAGCAACGGATTCTGTAGAACCAAGTGCAGTTTTATGAATATCTTTATGTGGTGGTTTTGCTGTAATTCCGCATAAATAAATTTTCTCGATTAAAAAAGCATCACTAGTCCTAAAAACCGAACCAATATTGTTCAAACTTCGGATATTATCCAAAATAATTACCAAAGCTGTCTTTTCTTTTTCTTTAAAAGAAGGAATATCCAAACGATTAAGTTCGCTGTTTTTTAATTTTTTCATTTGTTTTTTAGAAAATAGGATTCAAAAAGTCAAAATTAAGTAAAAACTATACATAATTTTAGTAAAAATCATTTAATCCGTAAAATTTTGCCGTTAACTTCTTTTCAAAAACGTATTTTTGCATAAAATATTTAAAAAATGAATTCAGATAAGAAACAAAAATATACCATAACTGCAGCATTACCATATACAAACGGAGCTGTTCATATTGGTCATTTAGCTGGAGTTTACGTTCCTGCAGATATATATGCACGATTTTTACGATTAACCAATAACGATGTTTTATTTGTTTGCGGAAGCGATGAGCATGGTGTCCCTATTACTTTACGTGCTAAAAAAGAAGGTATTACTCCGCAGCAAGTAGTAGATAAATACCATAAAGTTATTAAAGATTCTTTTTCTGATTTTGGAATTTCATTTGATAATTACTCGCGTACTTCTGCTAAAATTCATCATAAAACAGCATCTGATTTTTTTAAAAAATTATACGAAGATGGTAAGTTTTTAGAAGAAACCTCCGAGCAGTTATACGATGCAGTAGCAAATCAATATTTAGCAGATCGTTTTGTAATTGGTACTTGTCCAAAATGTGGTAATGACGAAAGTTATGGCGATCAATGCGAAAAATGTGGTACAAGTCATAATGCAACCGATTTGATTAATCCAAAATCGGCAATTACAGGCAATAAACCTTCCTTAAAGGAAACAAAACATTGGTATTTACCTTTAGATAAATACGAATCTTGGCTTAGAGAATGGATTGTTGATGGACACAAAAACGATTGGAAGACAAACGTTTTGGGTCAAGTAAAATCGTGGTTAGACGATGGTTTAAAACCACGAGCAGTAACTAGAGATTTAGATTGGGGAATTCCTGTACCAGTAAAAGATGCAGAAGGAAAAGTCTTATATGTTTGGTTTGATGCACCAATAGGATATATTTCGGCAACTAAAGAATGGGCAGAAAAAACAGGTAAAAATTGGGAACCTTATTGGAAAGATACAGATACTAAATTGGTTCATTTTATAGGTAAAGACAATATTGTTTTTCATTGTATTATATTTCCTGCAATGCTTAAAGCAGAAGGAAGTTATATTTTACCGGAAAATGTTCCTGCAAACGAATTTTTAAATTTAGAAGGAAATAAAATTTCTACTTCAAAAAATTGGGCAGTTTGGTTGCACGAATACTTACAAGATTTTCCAAATAAGCAAGATGTTTTACGTTATGTTTTAACCGCAAATGCTCCTGAAACAAAAGATAATGATTTTACTTGGAAAGATTTTCAAGCACGAAACAATAACGAATTGGTTGCTATTTTAGGTAATTTTATAAATAGAGTTGTAGTTTTAACCAACAAATATTACAACGGAATTGTACCAAAACCAAACGAATTTTTAGATATCGATAACCAAACTTTAGAAACTTTAAGATTGTTTCCAAAACGAATAAGCAAGTCTATTACCCGTTATCGTTTTAGAGAAGCATTAAGCGAAATGATGCAAGTTGCACGTTTAGGGAATAAATATTTAGCAGATGAAGAGCCTTGGAAAAAAATAAAAGTAGATGCAGAACGAACAAAAACTATTATGTATGTTGCTTTACAAATTGCAAGTTCGTTAAGTGTTTTAACCGAGCCTTTTTTACCATTTACGGCAACAAAACTTAAAGCAATTTTAAATATTACAGAAAATTTAAAGTGGAATGATGTTACAAATAACTCTGTTTTATTAGCAACAAACCACCAAATAAATAAAGCAGAATTGCTATTTTCTAAGGTTGAAGATGCAGATATTGCACAACAAATTGCAAAATTAGAGGCTACAAAAAAGCAAAATGAACAAGAAAATAAAGTAGTTTTACCTCAAAAAGAAACAATTTCTTTTACAGATTTTACTAAATTAGATATTCGAATTGGAACTATTTTAGAAGCAGAAAAAGTGCCAAAAACAAAGAAATTATTAAAATTATTAGTAGATGTTGGTATTGATAAACGAATTATTGTAAGCGGAATTGCTGAAAGTTTTTCACCTGAAAGTGTTGTAGGACAGAAAGTTACGGTACTTATTAACCTTGATTCTAGAAAAATAAGAGGTATAGAAAGCCAAGGAATGATATTAATGACAGACACAAAAGATGGTAAATTAGCTTTTGTAGAACCTGAAAAAAGTGCCGTAAATAACGGAGAAAGTGTCAGTTAAAAATTTAAAAAGTGTTAAATTATATAAGAATTTCGTAATAAAAAAAGAAAATATTTGTTGATTTCAATTAAATATGTATCTTTGCAGCGTTAAATTTTTTAAATTTAACACTTTTTCTTTTTCATAGCAATTTCCCATTCGTAGCAATACGAATGGGTTTTTTTTTATAAATAAATTTAAAATAGCTACTTTTTATTTTAATTTACGCTCAATATCTGCCTTTAATTTTGTGGACAAATCTGTCATTTTTAAGGCTTTTTCAATTAAAATTGAATTCAATTTATTAGTTGTGAACAACGAATATACTTCTGCTAAAGTTAAATTATCATCATTTCTATCTAATAATTTTAAGGTATTATTAGTAAAAACGGCACCTTCTTGTAATACTCTAAAATAACTTCCTGAAAAAGTTGTGTGTAAAAATTGCTTTACTATATTTTGTGATTTAAACCGAATACCTAAAGTGCTACACGGTAATCTTGGTTGTGAAACTTGAATAATAGCATTACCAACTTTAAAGATGTCGCCAATTTTTATTGCTGTTTCATTAAAATTAATTAGTGTTAAATTTTCACCAAACATTCCGTTTTCAAAGGTTAAATTTGGATATAATTTTTTAAAATATGCATAGTGATCTAGAGAAAAAGCATACACTGCCATATTTTCTCCTCCATGATATTTTCTATCAATTACTACATCTTTCTTAACATCTTTTTTACCTAAAAAGATAGAATTATTTATGGGTTTTTTAAATATTCCTGTATAACGCTCTTTACCTTTCCAAGTAATTTTTTGTTGTTTGGCTATATTTACAGAAACTATTTTTATCACTTAGGTGTTTTTTAAACAAGTTTAGATGTAATATATTTAGAATAAACCATTAATTTCACCATCAATCTTATTAATTATAACACCTAAATCTTCTTGATTTTCTACAAAATCAAGATTGTTTACATCAATAATTAATAAATTACCTTTATCATAATTTGTAATCCAAGCTTCGTATCTTTCGTTTAATCTACTTAAATAATCAATACTAATACTATTTTCGTAATCTCTACCACGTTTGTGTATTTGACCAACTAAAGTTTGGATATCAGCACGTAAATAAATTAATAAATCTGGTGGTGTAACTAAGTTTTCCATTAATTCAAAAAGGGAAGAGTAATTACTAAAATCACGATTAGTCATTAAACCCATTCCGTGTAAATTCGGGGCAAAAATATGTGCATCTTCATAAATAGTACGATCTTGAATAATATCATTTCCTGTTTTGCGAAGTTCTAAAATTTGACGAAATCTAGAATTTAAAAAATAAATTTGTAGGTTAAAAGACCAACGTTCCATTTCGCCATAAAAATCATCTAAATACGGGTTTTCATCTACCGATTCGTAATGTGGTTTCCATTTGTAATGTTTTGCTAATAATTTAGTTAGAGTAGTTTTTCCTGCTCCGATATTTCCTGCAATTGCTACGTGCATGTATTTAGGTTTTGTTGATTTATTATTTGCTAAAGTACAGATTTTTTCTTGTAATTTTAAAATAATTATTGACGAATACTTTATTTAAAACTTAAAGCAGTTTCTAAAGATAAATCTACTCCATTTTTATAATGGTTTAACGAGTAAAAAACAGGTTTATCTATTTTTAAGGAATACAATTTTTGATGATTTTTTGGTATTTTAATCTTTACTTTGGTGTTTTTAAGTCTAAAAATTTTAATAAAATCCGAATTTTCTAAAGTCCCAACACAAGTATTTCCGATAATAATTGGTTTAAATTTTTGAGATAAGGTTAAAATATATTGCAAACTAGCATTGTTTGTTTGATGATTTACTAAAATAACTAATTTCTTTTTCTTATGTAATCGTTTTATATTCTTAATGGTTTTTATTAATCTTTTTAAATGAAAGGTGTTACCAATAGTATTGTTTCTAAAATCAAGTATTAATTTTCGGTATCGTTTTTTTTGAAATTTTTGTTCTATTTTTTCCAAAACTGGTGTGTAATTTGGTGAATTGTACACTTTTTCTATTGAAATTTGATATTTTCTTGCCAATTTTAAAGTTGAAATCTTTATGGAATCCTTCATTTTATTAAAATATTCTCTACTTAATAAGACACGGTGTTTGTAATATACTTGTTTTCCAAAATTAATGCCATACGTCCAAAACCATTTGTTGGGATATTTTGTAGAAAAAGAGTTTGTTTTAATACCTATTTTAGATATATTTTCATTTAAAACGGAATCTTTTTTATGTAAATAAATAGTATGTTTAATTTTATTTTTGAGTATAAAAGTTAAAGCAATGCTATCTTTTTTTGAAATGTTTAAATATGATAAAATAGCTGTTTTATTTATTTTTTTAGCAGTAGTTTTATTAAGTAAAATAGAATTTGGTAAATAATATATTTTTTTAATTCGCCCCTTAATTTTTAAAATCGATAGATTATCTATGGCAACAAGTTCTTTTTCTAATAAATAATTATATTCTTTTTTTATTTTAGTTAGGTAGTATTTATTGCGAAATTCTTTTACTTGAAAAGGCAAAGTATCTCTATTTTTAGAAATTATTTTTAAATTAAATTCTTTAAATTTTGATAAAATAGATTGTATTTTTAATTCAAAAAATGTTGTATCGCCTTTATATATAGATTTTTCTAAGGTATTCAGATCCTTTATAAAAGCATTTTTTTTGTAAATTCTGAATAGTGTTCCTTTTTTTAAAAGTTCTTTTTTTAAGCTGTCTAAATCTTTTATATACTGTGATATACTTATTTTTTGAGCAGAAATAAATAAGTAGGATAGACTAAAACATAGTAAACATATTTTTTTCATAACATAGCAATTTTATGAAATCTATGTTAAAAGTACAAAAAAAGTGGATTAAATTATAATTTAATCCACTTTTAAACAGGTATAAATTGTGTTTTTATTTTGCTTCTGCGTATCTGCGTTCTACTTCATTCCAGTTAATTACGTTAAAAAACGCTTGAATATAATCTGGTCTTTTGTTTTGAAATTTAAGATAATAAGCATGTTCCCAAACATCCAATCCTAAAATTGGTGTTCCTGAGCAACCAACATTAGGCATTAAAGGGTTGTCTTGGTTTGGTGTAGAACATACTTCTAATTTCCCGTCTTTAACAACAAGCCAAGCCCATCCTGAACCAAATCTTGTTCCTGCAGCTTTTGCGAATACTTCTTTAAAAGCATCAAATGAACCAAAAGTACTTTCAATAGCATCTTTTAATTCCCCTGATAATCTACCTTTATTACTTGGGTTCATTACTGTCCAAAATAAACTATGGTTATAAAACCCTCCACCATTATTTCTAACAGCAGCATTATTCATATCTAGATTTTCTAAAATTTCGTTTATTGATTTATTTTCAAGATTAGTTCCTGCAATTGCATTATTTAGATTGTTTGTGTACCCTTGGTGATGTTTTGTATGGTGAATTTCCATAGTTTGTGCATCAATATTTGGTTCTAAAGCATCGTATGCGTAACCTAATTCTGGTAATTTAAAAGCCATAATTATATGTTTTAATGATTAATTTCTGTTACAAATTTAATAAGATTTGCTATATCAATTGCAATTATTATATAAAATAAATCTATGGTTCTATTAATTGAGTTTATACTGTATAAAAAAAGGGTGAAAATATTAAATATTTCACCCTTTTTTTATAATTAAAATTTTTATTACCTTCTTCTACCGCCATCTAAATGGAATACTGCTCCAAATCTAAAAGAAACGGTAGAATCGTTACTTTTATCTCCTGGAACTTCAGGGTCTAAACCGTCTATTCTATCTGATAAGAAAGAACGCATATTCATTTCAAGAACTAAATCTACATCATCTAAAGAGTATCGAGTCCCTACACCATACGAGAAAGATAAAGCGGATTGTTTTTCTAAAAATATCTTTTGGTCTCCTGTAACATATACAGAAGGGATTGGCATGGATGAATTGACATCGGGACTTGCCCAAGACATAGAAATACCTGTTAATAAGTATGGTTTAAGTTTTGAAGCATTTCTTGTTATTGAACTAATATAAATTTCACTGATTAGACCTAAATTGGTAATTTTAGTTTCTCCTTTCATTGCTTCGAAGTTTGCATATTCAGGATGTGTGTCTTTAATAGGAATCGGATTGTGGTCTAATTTTATTTTAGCATAAGAAAACTCTATTCTCTCTTTAACATGATCTGCTAAAGTTGAGAAAAAATTAGAACGATATCTAGAGTCGGAAAAGTCCATAACATAGGCTATTCCAAATCCTATTCCTACATTTGAAGAGGAACTCTTAAAATTATCTGCTTCACCATAATCTCCTTGAAAAAAGGTTGGTCCTAAATACACACCTACTTCGCCGTTTACAATAGTGCTTTGTGCGGAAATCTTACTAAAAGAAATTGCAAAAATCATTAATAAGGCATATTTTAATACTTTCATAGTTTTGATTTTTTTACTGTTTTAAAAAGCAAATATATTATTTTTTGTTCATAAATAAATATTTTTTTCTACTTTTTTATATAAA